>JAEZCR010000100.1 GCA_023433465.1 Pseudomonadota bacterium
TTGCTAATCCCCACTTTTTACACCGGCACCGCTGTCCCCACCTCCGCTGCAAGGGTCAAGTGGTAGATTGCGCGCCCTGCATGCGCAAACTTCTCGTCTTCCAGCACTCGCCCCGCGAACCGCTCGGCGTGCTGGATCCGATGCTCAGAAAATCACGGTTCCGGGTTCGCTACATCAACTTCGCGCGCGATCCGGCGCAGCAGCCGGACGTGAGCCGTTACAACGGGCTCGTCGTGCTCGGCGGCCCCATGAACGTCGACCAGGCCGACCAGTACCCGCATCTGACCACCGAGATCGCGGCGATCCGGGAGGCGCTGCGGCTCGACATCCCGATCCTCGGCATCTGCCTCGGCGCGCAGCTGCTGGCCGCGGCGCTCGGCGCCAATGTGCGGCCTAACAACGTGCGCGAGATCGGCTGGTACCGCCTGCATCCGACGGCGGCCGCGCAGTCGGACCGTCTGTGCCGGCATTTCGACGGCAGCCAGCACGTCTTCCAGTGGCACGCGTACACCTTCGACCTGCCACCCGGCGCGGTGCATCTCGCGAGCACGCCGACCTGCCCCAACCAGGCGTTCCGCTTCGGCGAGCGCGCCTACGGATTGCAGTTCCACCTCGAGGCGGACCAGCACCTCATCCAGCGCTGGCTGCACGTGCCCGAATACCGCGCCGAGGCCGAGGCGGCCGGACCTGCGCACCACCTCGACCACATCCTGCGAGACACGCACGGCCATGCGCCACACGCATTTCACCTGAGCGAACGCGTGTTCGGAGATTTCATCGAGCTGTTCAGCTGGCGCAGGAAGGTGCGGCTCGGCAGTCTCTAGTGGCCGCCACGGCGCGACTGTCGGACCCTGCTTTCAGGCCGTGCGTGGATCGTCTGATCGCTCCCCACGCGCAGGCGAGCAGGATGGAGGTTCCAGGAATGGAGGAAAACGCCATGCCCCAACCCCGCGACGCGATCATCGAGCTCGAGAAGAAGTTCTGGCAATCCATCGTGAATCACGACGCCGACACCGCGGTCGGAATGCTCACCGAACCCGCGCTCATGGTCAGCTCACACGGCACGATGCAGTTCGACCATGAGGGCTACCGGAAGATGGTCGAGAAAGGACCGATGGTCCTCGACGATTTTCAGCTCAGTGAAATGCGCGTCGTGTTCCCCAACGACTCGACCGCCGTCGTCACCTATCACGCGAGGCAGAAGGTGTCACAGCGGGGAAGCGATGACGGCACCGTCCAGGAAATGAATGACTCGTCGGTGTGGGTCCTGGACCGCGGCGGCTGGAAGTGCGTGATGCACACCGAGTCTCCCGCGGGCCCCGAGCGCGTCTCCAACTGATCGCTACCACCGCGGCGCGATGCGCTCTCCGGGCAGTAGTTCGTACGGCGGCTTCCATCCGGGCAGCTGCTTCAGCCGCTCCCGCCAGCGCGCCATCGCCGGGTACTGCCTGGCGATGTCGTAGCCGCTTTCCTCGGACGGGAAATACAGATAGCCGCACAGCGACATGTCCGCGATCGTGGGCTGATCTGCGACCAGGTAGTCGCGGCTCGCGAGATGCCGATCGACGATGCCGTAGGCATTGTCCACGCGGCCGCGCAGGAATTTCATGACCGAGGGATCCGGCTCGCTCGGCGAAAACGATTTCAGGAACCGCAGCGTCGCCATGTAACTCGTGAACTTGTGGTTGTCGAACAGGATCCAGCGCAGGACTTCGAGTTTTTCGTCCTCATTCCTGCCGCCATACGCACCGTGCTTCTGCGCGAGGTAGGTCATGATGACGCCGGACTGAGTGAGCCGGCGGCCGTCGAAGTCGAGGATGGGCACCTCGCCCATCGCGTTCTGCTCCTGGCGGAACGCATCCGAGCGCGGCACGCCCGCGACGAAATCCGAGAACGGCAGGTGCACGGCTTTCCACGGCTGATTCAGCGCCTGCAGCAGCACGGCGACCTTGTAGCAATTGCCCGATTGCGAGAACGCGTGGAGTTCGTACATGCGGAGTTCATCCGTTGGTTTTTCCCTCAGGATAACACTCGCCCGCTTTCCGCCGACTCAAAAAATGTGAATCGCGGCTTACGAATACTGCTTGCTCAGGAGCGGATGAACGCGAGCAGCTCCGGATTCACGACATCTGGATAGATCGTGCACAGCCCGTGGCAATAGCCCGGGTAGATCTTGAGCGTGCCCTTCTTCAACAACTTGATGGACAGGCGCGCCGAATCGTCGATGGGTACGATCTGATCGTCATCGCCGTGCATGACGAGCACGGGCACGTCTATCTTCTTGAGATCCTCCGTGAAATCCGTCTCGGAAAACGCCTTGATGCACTCGTAGTGTGCATTGAGCGCACCCATCATTCCCTGACGCCACCAATTGTCGATGACGCCCTCGGAAACCTTCGCGCCCGCCCGGTTGAACCCGTAGAACGGCCCGGACGCGATGTCACGATAGAGCTGGGCACGGTTCGCGGCCAGCGCCGTGCGATAACCATCGAACGCTTCGATGGGCGTACCGGCGGGATTCTTCTCGCTCTTCACCATGACCGGCGGGACCGCGCCGATCAGGATGGCCTTCGCGACGCGTCCGCCGCCGCCATGCTTCGCCACGTAGCGCGTGACCTCGCCGCCGCCCGTCGAGTGGCCGATGTGCACTGCATTCTTCAGGTCCAGGTGCGCCACGAGCGCGGCCATGTCGGCGGCGTAGGTGTCCATGTCGTGCCCACCGGAGGTCTGCGACGAGCGCCCGTGGCCGCGTCGATCGTGCGCGATGACGCGGAATCCATTCGCAAGGAAGAAAGTGAACTGCGCATCCCAGTCGTCGCCGGAGAGCGGCCACCCGTGGTGAAAGACGACCGGCTGACCGCTTCCCCAGTCCTTGTAGAAGATCTCCGTTCCGTCCTTGGTCTTCACGAAACTCATGGCGTATTCCTCGGGTGGCCGAGGTCGAACCATCTCGTTTTCATGAAGACGTGGATGTCAGCCGGGACCGTTTCCTGGGCCGTCTCGCGATCGAACCAGTCGATGAGCCCTAGTAGGTTTTCGGCGCCGTGTCGGACGAGCCCGCGAGGCGGCGGAAAGACTTGATTGCTGCGGGCGCGATGGGTTAACCGGCGGCGCCGGCTCCAGAACGGGGCGTAGTTAGGCACTCACCGCCGCGCACGGACCTCACCGCGCCGTCCCGCCGCGATGCCGAGCAATCGCCGGAACGTGGGGCATTCCATGTGGCTCGGCGCCTTGCACGCGACGGCGTGCCGCAGACCATCGCGCATCGCGATCAGCTTGCGGATCGTACCGTCGAGTTCGTCGGCCTTGCGCGCGAGCACGCCCCGGTCGATCCGCGGCTTGCCATCGGGCGCGAACATGCGCGCGATCTCGGCGAGCGAGAATCCCGCCTGCCGCCCCAGCGAAATCATCGCCAGCCGATCGAGGACGCCCGGGTCGAACAGCCGCCGCAGGCCACGCCGCCCCACCGACTTCACCAGGCCCTTCTCCTCGTAGTAACGCAGCGCCGAAGCCGGCAGTCCCGAGAGTTTCGCCACTTCGTTTATGTCCAGATCGCGCATCCCCTTGACCTCAAGTTGACTTGAAGTGGCACTCTGCCTGCCATGGAAATCCAAATCAACATCATCCTCACGGGCATCGGCGCGACGGCGCTGATGGATCTCTGGACGGTCGTCAGGAACAAGACGTTTGGCACGCCCATGCCCAACTACGCGCTCGTCGGCCGGTGGATCGCGCACATGGCGCACGGCCGATTCCAGCACGCATCGATCGCGAAGGCGGAGTCCCGCAGCGGCGAACGCGTCATCGGTTGGGCGGCTCACTACCTCATCGGTATCGCTTTCGCGGGGTTGCTTGCCGCAATCGTGGGCCCCGCGTGGTTCGACTCACCGGCGTTTCTTCCCGCGCTCGCCATCGGCATCGCGACCGTCGCGGCGCCCTTCCTCGTGATGCAGCCCGCGATGGGCGCCGGCATCGCGGCGAGCCGCACGCCGAACCCGCGCGCTGCCCGCCTGCAGAGCATCGTCACCCACGGGATTTTCGGCCTCGGACTCTACGCCGCGGCCGTGCTCATCGAACTTTTCCAACCACACTGACCCAGGAGATTTGCATGCGTATATCCGCCCGTTTCGCGCCGATCGTGTTCGGCGCCCTGCTCTCGGCCATCATGACCGGCATCGTGTCCGCATTCGTGCTGACGTTCAGCCAGGGCCTGCACCCGGGCTTCTTCGCCCAGTGGCTGAAGAGCTGCGCGTTGACCTGGCCGATCGCGTTTCCGACCGTGACGCTCGTCGCGCCCTGGGTGCGCCGGGTAGTTGGGCGGATCACCGCCTGAGCGGCGGCGTCAGAGGACCTCGAACAATCCCGCCGCGCCCATGCCGCCGCCGACACACATCGTGACGACGACGTACCGCGCGCGGCGGCGTTTGCCCTCGATCAACGCGTGCCCGACCATGCGCGCGCCGGACATGCCATAGGGATGCCCGATCGAGATCGCACCGCCGTTGACGTTGAGCAGCTCGTCGGGAATCCCGAGCCGGTCGCGGCAGTAGATCACCTGCACCGCGAAAGCCTCGTTGAGTTCCCACAGCCCGATGTCGTCCATCTTCAGGCCGAAGCGCTCGAGCAGGCGCGGCACCGCGAACACGGGGCCGATGCCCATCTCGTCGGGATGGGTGCCGGTCACCGCGAGACCGACGTAACGACCGAGCGGTGCGAGCCCGCGCCGCTCGGCGACGCGCGCCTCCATGACCACGCAGGCGGAGGCGCCGTCGGACAGCTGACTCGCGTTGCCCGCGGTGACGATGCCGCCGGGCTGCACGGACTTGAGCCCCGCGAGGCCCGCGAGCGTGGTGTCGGGTCGCACCCCTTCATCGCGCTCGATCGCCACTTCGCGGAAGCCGACCTCGCCGCTGGCCTTATCCACGACTTTCATCGTCGTCGTGCACGGGACCAGCTCGTCGGCGAACCGGTTCGCGATCTGCGCGGCCGCCGTACGCCGCTGCGAGCTCAGCGCGTATTCATCGCAACGCTCGCGCGAGATGTCGTAGCGTCGCGCGACCACTTCGGCCGTGCCGATCATCGGCATTGCGACGGCGGGTTCGCAGGCCAGCAGGGTAGGATCGGGCTCGATGCGCAACGCGTCCGTCTGCGCGAGCGAGATGGACTCGACGCCGCCCGCCACGATGATGTCCATCCGATCGACGATGACCTGCTTGGCCGCCGTCGCGATGGTCATGAGCCCCGAGGAACACTGCCGCTCCATCGTCATGCCGGGCACGCTGACGGGAAAACCCGCGCGCAGCGCCGCCATGCGGCCGATCGTGTGTTGCGTGCCCTGCGGCAGCGAGCAACCCAGCAGGCAATCCTCGACTTCGCCGGGCGCGACGCCCGCGCGCCGGACCGCGGCGGTCAGTGCGTGGGCCGCGAGTGTGGGCGCGGGGGTGTCGTTGAACGCACCGCGATATGCGCGGCCGATGGGCGTGCGGGCGGTGGAGACGATCACCGCATCGCGTATCACGGCATCTGTCACGTGTGTTTTGGAGCCGCCGCGGCCGCCGCCACTTCGCGCTCGGCCTGCGTGAATCCATACGCCGGCACGAGCTCGCCGTCGCGGTCCGAGATCCGCTCCCACTGGGCGATCGCGCGCTCGCCGGCATCGTCGCCGTCGCCGATCTGCACGCCCTGCGTCAGCGTGACGTACGCGCGCGCGAAATGGCCCGCACCCGCGCACACGATGGCGCGCGTGGGCGCGTCGTCGCGCACCAGCGCCAGCAGCGCCGGGCTCACCAGCCCCGGGTCGAGTAGTTCGAGGCTGGCCTCAGGCAGGACGTCCGCCGTCATCTGCGTCGCGGCCGAGGGCGCGAGACAATTGACGCGGATGTCGTACTTCTCGCCTTCGATCGCCAGCGTCTGCATCAGGCCGACCAGCGCCATCTTCGCGGCGCCGTAGTTGGCCTGTCCGAAATTGCCGTAGAGACCCGACGACGACGTGGTCATCACGATGCGGCCGAACTTCTGCCGGCGCATTTGTTCCCAAACCGCCCTGGTGCAGATCACCGATCCCATCAGGTGCACGTCGACCACGAGGCGGAAATCGTCGAGGCTCATCTTCGCGAAACTCTTGTCGCGCAGGATGCCCGCGTTGTTCACGAGAATGTCGATGCGGTTCCATTCGGCGAGCGTGCGCGCCACCATCGCGGCCACGGCGGCCTCGTCGGTCACTGACGCGCCGATCGCGATCGCGCCGCCACCCTCGGCGACAATCTGCCCGGCGACGGCTTCCGCCGCCGCCTGCGCGACGTCGTTGACGACGACGCGTGCGCCCATGCGCGCGAGATACAGCGCGTGCTCGCGGCCCAATCCACCGCCCGCGCCCGTGACGATGGCGACGCGACCGTCGATCACGCCTTTCCGCCCTCACGCTTCCGGCAGATCTCGACGAAGCCCGCGGCCATGAACGAGGCCATCCGGTCCTTCACCGCCTCGAAGTCCTCCGACTTGCACAGGCCCCCGGACAACATGTCGATGCGCCCGGTGCGCGCCAGCGTGAGCATCAGCGCGCCCGTGACGAAGTGATAACCCCAGAAGATGTCCTCTTCCGCGCAGCCGGGCAGCGCCTTCTTGAGCAGGTCGATGAGCCGCAGCACCACGGGGTCGAACTGCGCGTGCATGATCTCGGCGCCCCACTCGGGCGTGTTCGCCACCTGCGCGCCGAGCGCGCCGTAGTTGCGCCAGCCTTCGCCGCCCTGGATGTAGAGGTCGAGGTCGGTGTCGAGAAAGGCGCGCAGCGCGCCTTCCACGGTGGGCTTGCCGTGGGTCGCCGCGTCGTATTCGTCGAGCGCCTTCATCCGCAGCGTGCTCGTCACCACGGCGCGGCGCGCGCAGACCGCGTCGAACAGCTTCTTCTTGTCGACGAAGTAGTAGTTGAGCAGCGTGTGGTGCGCGCCGACGCGCTTCGCGACGTCCTTGAGCGTCACGCCGTACAGGCCGTGTTTCGAGAAGAGGTACTCGGCCGCGTCGAGGATCTGCTCCATCTTCTCGGCGCGTTGCTGGATCTTGGTTGGACGCCGGCGCGTCTTTTCCTTCTGCGGCACTGCCCTTGTTCTCCAAACTCCCCTGGCGTCAGGCAGCGCCATATTCCATCCTCAATCGGACCTTGTCGATCTTTCCGGTCGGCGACAGGTGCATCCGGTCGACCCGGATGACCTCGTCGGGGATCCACCAGGGTGCGACCTTGCCGCGCAACGGGGCCAGCAGCTCCTCGTCGCTGATGCCATTGCCATTGTTGCGCGTCTCGACGATGAGGACCGGACGCTCGCCCCACTTCATGTGCGGGCGACCGATGACGGCCGCGAGCGACACCTCCGGCAGGGTGCTCACGATCGCCTCGATCTCCGACGGATTGATCCACTCACCGCCCGACTTGATCAGGTCCTTGGCCCGCCCCGTGATGATCAGGTTGCCCGCGGCGTCGATGCGTGCGAGATCGCCCGTGGGAAACCAGCCGTTCGCATCCGTCGCCTTCTGCTCGTCGCCGAAATAGCGCTCGATGACCGCCGCGCCGCGCACGCGCAGGTGACCCTCGACGCCGCGCTGCTGCGGCAACGCGCGCCCATCGGCATCGGTGAGCAGCAGGTCGATGCCCACGGAGGGTTTGCCCGACAGGTGCGGCGCGCGCGCCGGTGCATCGGGTGACGCGACAGTCCCGGCGGGTGACAGCTCGGTCATGCCCCAGCTCGTCTGCACGCTGACGCGCAGGCGCGTCTCGAGACGCTCCATGAGCGCGGGAGGCAGCGGCGCGCCGCCCACGATGATGCGTTCGAGCGTCGGCACTTCGCCGCCCGTGCGCTCGAGGTGTTCCACGAGATCCAGCCATACCGTGGCGATGCCGACGGCGACCGTCACACCCTCGGCGTTGATCAGGGCGGCGAGGCTCTCGCCGTCGAGGTGACGGCCTGGGAGCACGAGCTTCGCGCCCGACGCGGGCACCGCAAACGGCAGACCCCAGGCATTCGCGTGAAACATCGGCACAACCGCGAGCACGCTGTCGCGCGCGCTGATCGCCATGTTGTCGACCTGGAGCTGCCGCAGCGTGTGCAGGTAGTTGGCCCGGTGCGTGTAGGTCACGCCCTTCGGCGCGCCGGTCGTGCCCGAGGTGAAACACAGGCCGCACGGCGTGTCCTCGTCGAACAGGCCCCAGACGACTTCGCCGCGGACCTGCGAGATCAGCGGCTCGAGCGCGCAGACCATGGGCGTGCCGGAAGACTGCGCGACTCCTGCATGCGGCGCATCGATGATGACCAGGCGTTCGACCACGGGCGCCGCCGCGGCGATCTGGCGCGCGAGCGGCTCCAGATCCGCACTGGTCACGATGAGACGCGCGCCCGATTGCGTCACCATTGCCGCGAGTTGCTCGCAGGTGAGGCGCGGATTGAGCGTGTGGCACACCGCGCCCATGCCCATGATCGCGTACCAGGCTTCGAGGTGCGCCTGCGTGTTCCAGGCCAGCGTCGCCACGCGATCGCGCGGGCGCACGCCGAATCCCTCGAACACCAGCGACACCCGCCGGCTGCGATGATCGAGCTCCGCGTACGTCACGCGATCGAGTCGGCCGCCCTCGCGCGCCGTCACGACTTCGGCGTGGGAGTGCCACTTCGCGGCGTGCTCGAGGAATTTGTCGAGGGTCAGCGCGTAGGCCTGCATCGCGCCGTCGTTCAGTTGCATGCGGCCTCGGTGGCGGGCAACGGTGGCGCGGCGATGCCGTAGTTCCAGTTCCATGGAATACCGCCCTTGGCGCGGCGCCGGCAGACAACCTTTTCGTTGAGCTCGTACATGCCGGGCATCAGGTGTTTGCCGGGCTGCGGCGCTCCGTCGAACTTCATGTAGTGGCGCTCCGCGCCGTAGGCCGGCCATTCCGGCTGACCCTGCGCGCGCGGCACGCCGCTGCGCGCGAACGAAGCCCAGTAGTCGATCATCGCATCCGAAAGCCGCTTCTCTTCCGCCGTATCCGGCGGCCTCGGCCAGCGCGGCGGCGTCCGGTGCGCCGTGCCGAACATGTACGGCAGCTCGGAGGCGTGGAACGCGTGCAGTTTCATGTCTTCGGCTGCGGGATAGCCGTGATCGAAGTAGTAGAGGTAGACAGGTGCGCCCGCGGCCGTCTGCTTGGCCGCAAGCCGCTGGGCGGTCCAGCCGTAGAGTCCGTCGCGCGAGGCCGCGAGTACGCTCTCTTCGAGATCGCTCGAGGGATAGAGTTTCAGGAACGCATCCGCCAGGTCGGCATAACGCTCGCGGATCTGCGTCTCGTAGGTCGCCGCATCGGCCGGCACCGGCGGCGCGAGCACGCGCAACGAACGGATCTCGCCGGCGTTGTAACCCACGAGCATGGGTACCTTCGCCTGCTCGCCGCGATCGAACACCTCGACGACCTGGCGCGGCAGGATGCGGCCGTCGATGGTGAAGAATGGGAAATACCCGGTGGGCGCGGCGGCCTCGGCCATGGCGATCGCGTCCATCGAGCGCAGCGCCGCGAGATCTCCGGCGCCCAACTTCTCGGCCAGCCATACACCCACGGCCTCGGACGAGAAGCCGCCGTGCGTCGCCGCGCGCAGCTCCGGCGCATTGATCATGTACGCGCTCTGGAGGATGGTTTTCGAGAACAGGCCCCGCGCCTCGCGCGTCGCCATCAGGTACATCACGCTCAAACCACCGGCCGATTCGCCGGCGATCGTGACGTTCGACGGATCGCCGCCGAATGACGCGATGTTCGCCTTCACCCACTCGAGCGCCGCGATCTGGTCGAGCAGCCCGTAGTTGCCGGAAATGTTCCGGCGCGATTCGGCGCTCAACGCCGGGTGCGCGAAAAAGCCCAGCACGCCCAGGCGGTAGTTGATCGACACGAACACGATGCCGCGCTCGGCGAATTTCGTGCCGTCATACAGTGGCTCGCTGCCCGAGCCACCACTCAACGCGCCGCCATGGATCCACACGAACACCGGCGCATTCTTCGCTTCGGCCGGTGCCCAGATGTTGAGGGTCAGGCAGTCCTCGCTGATCGCCGGCAGCTCCCACGAGTAGATGCTCGCCGCGCGCGGTTTCGGCTGGACGCAGGCCGGGCCGAAGCGGGTCGCATCGCGCACGCCCTTCCACTTCGCGGCCGGCAGCGGCGGCTTCCAGCGCAGCGCGCCCACCGGCGGTTGCGCGAACGGAATCCCCCTGAAGATCCGCACGTCACCCGCGGCTTCACCCTGCAGCTTGCCGGCGGGCGCGCCGACAACAGGGGGCGAGTCGGCGGCCGCAGGCAAGGACGAACACATCATCAACAACATTGCGAGGACGACGCGTGACATCAGGACGTGCCTCCGGATCGAGCGGGTATCGCGCGCGCGAGCCACAGGAAGCCGAGCACCGCGATGACATAGAAGGGAATCAGCGTGTAGAAGGCGAGTTGCAGCGAATTGTCCGGATACGTGTCGCGGAAGAAATCGCTCACCGCGCCGAGGAACGTCGGACCGAATCCGAGGCCGATGAGGTTCATCACCAGCAGGAGCAACGCGCCGGCCATCACGCGCTCGTGCGGCTGAACCTCCTCCTGTACCAGCGTCACGGCGGGCGACAGGTAGAAATAGTTGAAGAACATCGGTACGGCGAGGAACACCAGCGCGAGTTGCCAGCCCGGCGCCCACACGAAGCCGGCGAAGAACGGGATTGCGATCGTCAGGCCGACCGCGGGTAGATAGGCGTAGGCGCGCTTGGTGCGGGCCGATAACCGGTCGATCAGGCGTCCGGATGCATACATGCCGGCGCAGATGGCCACGAGCACGACCAGCGCGTACCACACGGCGATCTCCTCGAGCGTCATGCCCTTCTCGCGCATGAGGAACAGCGTCGTGAAGTTCAACGTCGCGTACGTGACGAACTGCGTCGCGCCGCAGGCCAGCGACACGCGCAGCAGCACCGGATCGCGGAAGAACTTGCGGCAGGTCGACCAGAAGCCGGCGGTGGCCGGCGTGTGGGCCTCCGCGGGCGCGGCAGCCTCCGTATCGAGTCCGCCGCGCACGGGCTCGCGTACGAACAACCACACGAAGACCGCCGTTACGATTCCGACGGCGCCCAGCCAGATGAAGGCCTCGCGCCAGCTGTAGGCCGCGGCGATCGACGCGCCGAACGCGACTCCCATGGCCTGTCCGATCGGCGGCCCGAAATTGAACAAGCCGAGCGCGGTGCCGCGCGTACCGGGTGGAAAGTAGTCGGAGATGATGGCATACGACGGCGGCACGCCGCCGGCCTCGCCCACGCCCACCGCCATGCGCGCGGCCGCGAGCTGTCCGTAGTTGGCCGAGAGTCCGCAGGCCATGGTCGCCGCGCTCCATAGCGCGCACGCCAACGACAACACGCGCACGCGATTCGTCCGGTCCGCGAGCCAGCCGACGGGAATCGCGAGCACGCAATAAAACATCGCGAAATAGAGTCCGCCGATGCGCCCCAGCTGTCCGTCCGTCACGCCGAGCTCGTCCTGGATCGGCTTCGCGAGGATCGACAGAAGCTGCCGGTCCAGGAAGTTCAGCACGTAGACGAAACACAGCACCGCGAGCACGGCCCAGGCGCGAGCCCCGGGCCGTGCCAACGTGGCGGTGGAAACGGTGGCGTGCATCCTAGAAGAACGCCGCCACGCGCAGGCCGAACTGTCGCGGCGGACCCGCGAAACGCAAGCCTGAGTTCAGAGCGGCCATGTAGTGCTGGTCGGTGAGGTTCGATCCCCAGAGCGTAGTCACGACCTTGCCGCGCTGCCAGGCGATCTGCGCGTTGAGGATGTTGCGCTCCTCGACACGGTCGCCGCGCGCCTCGTTCTGGAACAACGTAGCCCACTGCTCGGAGACGTGGCCATAATTGATGCGCGGCGTGATCTGGTTGTCGGTGCCTGCCCCGAACACGTACTGCATGCCGAGGTTGAAGGTGAACTCGGGCGCGTAGGTCTGATCGTGGCCTTCGAGACCGATGCACGACGCGCTCTCGGGACCCGTCGCCGGATCGCACGCGCCGAAGCTGATCGCGCGCGGGTCGACCGCGAAGAACCGGCCTAGCTCGCTCTTCAGCCAGCCGAAGCCGGCGTCCATCGAGAAGTTGCCGAAGATCGCTTCGAGTTGTCCTTCGAAGCCGTACATCTTGGTCGCACTCGGATTGTTGAGCTCGAATCCGAACACCGGCAGCTGCGGATATCCCACCGTCACCTGAAAGTTCTCGTAGTCGTTGTAGAACACGTCGAACTGTGTGCGGAGCCGGCCGTCGGCCCAGCCCGCCTTCCAGCCGATCTCGTAGTTGGTCACCTCCTCTTCCTTGAAGGCATCGGGCTCACCCAGGCCCACCGGCACGTTCAAACCACCGGGGCGGAAGCCGGTGGCGACGAAGGCGTACAGGAAGTGATGATCGTTCACAGTCCAGTTGATCGTGGCCTTGCCGGAGACGTTCGAGAAACTCTCCTCCTGCTGCTGCGTGAGCGGCAGGCCGTACTGGTTGATGTCGATGTCGTTCTCTGTCGTGTGGTCCGAGTAGCGCGCGCCAAGCTGCAGTTCCCAGCCGGCGCCGAGCTCGAAGCTCATCTGGCCGAACAGCGCGGTGTTCTCGCGCACGTTCGTGCCGCTGAGGAGATAGGTGCCCATCGGCGGGACGATGATGTAGAAACCGCCGTCGGGCGGGAAGAAGCTCTCGTCATTCTGGTAGTAGGCTCCGACGATCCACTTGAGTCTTCCGGCGTCCGGGGAGATGAGGTTGATCTCCTGCGACCAGATCTCCTCGACCAGGATGTCGCCGAAATCCAGGCTGCCCGTGCTGGTACCGTCGAGATCCGTGCGGTATTCGGTCTGGCCCTTCTGGTAGCCGGATACCGATCGCAGCGTCGCGCCGTTGGCGAATTCATAGTCGACCTTGAGCGCCGCGCGTCCGAAGCGATCCAGTGCGTGGATGTCGGCATTCGCCGTGATCTCGAAGATGTCGTTGGTGGCGAGCACCGGATCCGCCGGATAACCCGACAGATCCAGGTAGCTGTAGTCCGCCTTGAAGTTCACCGACAGCGAGTCGCTGGGTTCCCACAACATGCCGATGCGCACGCTGCCGGTCTCGACGCCGTCGTCGCCCGTGTACGGCCCTTCGATGTCGTAGAAGCTGTCGCGCTTCGCTGCGTTGAAGGCGACGCGCGCGGCGAACGTGTCGCCGGCGGGTAGATTGATCGCGCCCTGCGCGCCGAAGTAGTCGAAGTTGCCGACATCACCCTGGATGTAACCCGAGTGACCCCCGTTGATGACCGGATCGTTCGATGTCACGAACACCGCACCACCGGTGGCGTTCTCGCCCACGAACGTACCCTGCGGCCCGCGCAGGATTTCCACGCGCGCGAGGTCGTAGTAAGGCTCCGCGGTGAAGTAGCCGGGAAAGGTCGCGACGCCGTCGCGATACGTGATCACGCCGGTGGTCGTCTGCGAGTTGTGCTCGGCCTTGCCGATGCCGCGGATGTTGAAATCGATGCCCTGGCCGAAGTTGTTGACCACGGCCGACGGCGAGATGAACTGCAGTTGATCGACGACGGTCACGCCGGCGTTGGCGATGTCGGCGCCGGTCATCACGGTCGCGGCGATGGGCGTCTTCTGCAGGTCGGTGCGGCGCCGCTCCGCGGTGACGACGATCTCGTCGAACTCGTGGCGTGTGTTTTCGGATGATTCGGCGGGTTCCGCGGCTTGCGCGGTTACGGGCCAGGTCGCGATCTGCGCGGCGGCGAAAACCGACGCGAGAAGTATCTTCTTCATTCGCTTTCTCCCCTCTGCATCGAGCGCGAGTGTCGATGCGTCGGAGCGGAGTGAGCCACTGGGAAACCCCTGCTGTCAATACTCACTCACACGCGTGTGAATATCTTGTGACCGCTAACAGATGCCTTAAACTGTTGATTGGTAAAACGTTATCAGCTCAATACAGACGCGTGGTGCCGCCGCCATCGACGGGCAACACGGCGCCGTTGATGAAGCTGGCCTCGTCCGAACACAGCCACACGATGGCGTTGGCCGCCTCGTCGGCAGCACCGAGCCGCCTCATCCCGGAGTGCCGATCCACCAGCTTCCGGTAGTTTTCCGCCGCGCCCGGACGCCCGGGATCCACCATCTCGGAGCGCGTGAAACCGGGCGCGACCGCGTTGATGCGCAGGGACATCTGGGCATAGTCCACGGCGGCCGATTGCGTGAGCGCGATGACACCGTGTTTGCTCGCGGCGTACGGTCCGTGACCCGCATCGCTCGGCTTGTACCCGTAGATAGACGCGACGTTGACGATGGCGCCGCCACCGTTCGCGAGCATGGCCTTGATCTCGTGCTTCATGCACAGCCACACGCCTTTCAGGTTCACGTCCATGACCTCGTCCCACTGCGCCTCTTCGACGTCGGCGATGGGCACCATGCGCGGCCCCGCGATGCCCGCGTTGTTCACGGCGCAATCGAGGCGGCCGAACCGGTCGAGCGTGGCCCTCACCATGTTTTCGATGTCCGCGGCGCGGCTGACGTCGGCCTGGACGAAATGCGCCTCACCACCCGCCGCCGCGATCTTCCGCACGACTTCGCCGCTCTGCTCGGCGCGGCGGGCGGCGATGACCACCTTCGCGCCGTCCCGCGCGAATTTCAGCGCGGTCGCCTCGCCGAGACCGGAACTGCCACCCGTGACGAGCGCGACCTTGCCCGCGAAAGTTTTCATGCGGTGTATCCTAGCTCACGGTCAGACCCGCGCCGCAAGCACCGTTGGGGAGAAAACATGAAACTGCTCGTCTCCGTGACCCTGCTTCTCGCGCTCGGGATCGCTCGCGCGCAGGCGCCGACGTTCGACGCCGAGCTCGCGCAGAAGTTAGGCGCCGACGAGCGCGGCATGCGTTCGTACGTGCTCGTCGTCCTCAAGACCGGACCGACCCCGGTGCCCAAGGGGCCGGAACGCGACGCGATGTTCAAAGGACACTTCGCGAACATGGAGCGGCTCGCGGCCGAAGGCAAACTCGTGATCGCCGGACCTTTCGGCGACGCGACCGGCGATTGGCGCGGTCTGTTCATCTTCGACGTGAAGACCATCGACGAGGCGAAAGCGCTCACCGCGACCGACCCGGTGATCATGAATGGAGAAATGGTGGCCGAGTACCATCCCTGGTACGGATCGGCCGCGCTCAAGCTCGTGAACGAGGCGCACTCGAAAGTGCAAAGGAAGGGCTTCTAGGCGGCAGCCGCGCCATGCGACGCGTTTTCCTTCTGCTGATCGCGCTGTTCGCTTGGGCGGGTTCGGCGCGCGCAGCGGACGCCGACACTCCCGGGAATCTCGAAGAACTCGAGGAGCACATCGAGAAAATCCGCAAGGCCGCGGGAATTCCGGCCATCGGCATCGCGCTGGTCAACGAAGACGGCCCGTACTGGATCGCGGGCTGGGGCAAGGCGGACCTCAAATCCGGGCGCGCGGCCGACGCGGACACCCTGTTCCGCATCGGTTCGATCTCGAAGATGTTCGCCGCGCTCTCGGTGCTCAAGCTCGTCGAGGAAGGCAGACTTTCGCTCGACGACAAGGTGCGCGATCGCGTTCCCGACGTGCAGTTCGAGAACCGCTGGGAAGAGACACACCCGGTGCGCATCGCGCACCTGCTCGAACACACGACCGGCTGGGATGACATCCATTTCGTCGAGTACGCTTACTCCGCGCCGGACACCATTTCCATCCGGGACGGCCTCGCGGTTCACCCACACTCGCGCACATCGCGCTGGCCGCCGGGCACGCGCCATTCCTACTGCAACTCCGGCTCGGCCGTCGCCGCCTACATCGTCGAAACGGTGACGGGCAAACGCTTCGAGGACTACGTCGCCGAGACCTTCTTCGCGCCGCTCGGCATGTCATCGACGAGTTACTTCAAGACCACGCTTTACGACGAGCGCGGCGCGACGCTCTACCAGGGCATCTCGCCACAGCCCTACTGGGGCATCCTCCTGCGCCCGGCGGGATCGATCAATTCATCCGCGCGCGACATGGCTCAGTTCGTGCATTTTCTCCTGCATCGTCGCTCGGCCGCGGGCGCGCCGCTCGTGTCGAGCGCATCGATCGATCGAATGGAGACTCCCGCGACGACCCTGGGAGCGGCGGCCGGCATCACCTCCGGCTACGGGCTCGCGAACTTCACGAGCGGATATCGCGCGAACCAAGTCGCGTTCCACGGGCACAACGGCGGAGTCATGGGCGGTTTGTCCGAGCTCGTCTATTCGAAGGAACTCGGCCAGGGTTACGCCTTGATGATCAACAGCGGCAATGCAGGGGCCTTCGGCCAGATCTCGGATCTGTTGCGTGGCTATCTACTGAGAGAATACGTTCCGCCGGCGCCGGCAAGTTCCCCGCTGCCCGCCTCGTTCAAGGAACTCGACGGCCACTACCAGGCCGTCAATCATCGACAGCACGCGTTGCGTTTCCTGGTCGCCCCATTCGCCGTGATGAAGATCACGCACGACGAGCAGTTCCTGCACCGCTCACCGCTCTTCGGGAGCTGGGTCAGCAGCGACCGCGCGAGCAGCGAGAAAGTGTTGATCGACGCCTGGCACGGCCTGCCGGCCATCGCGCGGGTGGAGGATCCCCTCGAAGGCGGGGCGGTACAGGTCGGCAGCGATCTCTTCGTGCGCATTCCGACGTGGATCGTGTTCGCGCGCTTCATCGTGTTCGGCCTGCTGATCCTCATGACGCTGGTCGGCTTCGTGATATTCCTCGTCTGGTGTTCACGGCGATTCCGCAAGCAACCGAAGACCGACGATCACAGGTTGTGGCTGCGGGCCACGCCGCTCATCGCAAGCGCCGCGCTCTTCGCCTTCCTGATCCTGCTGGCCTTGTCGGGCGCATTCATCACTCAGGTCGGCGCGATTACACCTCTGTCCGTCGCAATCTTTTTGTTGTCGCTCGCGTATCCGATCCTGGCCGCGTGGGTCGTGATCCAGCTTTACATTTCGCGCGACCGCATGAATTTTCCTTATTGGTACGCGGTCGCGTTCGCCATCGTGCATCAGCTCGTCGCGGGATATCTCGTGACGAATGGTGCGTTCGCGTTCAAAACCTGGGCTTGATCCTACTTTCCCTGAATTGACTGCTGCAGTGCCGCATGCTGAAGTTTTCGCATGCGCATCTACAAAGCCTGTCTCCTCCTCGCGATTTCCTCACTCGCTTTCACCACGGCCCACGCCCAGCTCAGCCAGTCGGCGCCAACCAAGTACACGAATCATGCGACGTCCTCGACGGGCACGATTCTCAAGCAGGGCCGCAACACCAACGACATCAAGTGGGAATCAGAGATCCCGTTGAACAGGACGTATGGAAAGCTCACGCCCGATCAGCGAGAGGAACTGCACGCGATGTATTCGTCGCTCGCACCCGGCGACGAGCCGCCGTTTCCGGAGAAAGGTCTCAAGTCCATTTTCACCGCGATCAGGCTCGCGCAGCGCAACTACCAGGCGGTGGGCGAATTGATCATGACCGTCACCGTGGGCCCCGACGGCATTCCGAAGAGGGCCGAAAACCTCGGTGCCGTGAGCAACACGAAGATGACGGAAGTCGCCCGGGATGCGCTGATGTCGACGAAGTTCAAGCCCGCGATGTGTCACGGAACTCCATGCGAGATGGAGTTCCGCTTCACGCAGAAGCTCAAGTCGGCCGGCTGACCCGCTACTCGGCGACCCAGATGAAACCTTCCCCGCGCTTCGCGAACTTGCCGATGCCGGGGAACGGGAAGTGCACGGCGTAGATCCGCTGTCCACTCGCCTCCATGTCGGCGATCAACGCGGCGCGGCTCTGCGCGCCCATCGACTGGTCGCCATCGAAGCCCATCGGCCACTCCGGCTTCTGCACCGAAATCACGGAGTGATGCATCGAGTCGCCGATATAGAGTAGTGAGTCCGCGCCCGAGGTGATGCGATACGCCGAGTGGCCCGGCGTGTGTCCCTTGACCTCGATCGCCCTCACCACTCCGGGCACGAGCTCCGCGCCCGGCGCGAATGCATCGACTTTCGGCTGCAACGTCGGAATCCACGCCTTGTACTGCTCGTTCGAGGACATGAAGTCCCACTCGGGCCTGGCGATGTGGATCGTCGCGTTGGGATAAGTGAGCTTGCCCTCCGCGTTCACGAGACCGCCCGCGTGATCGCCGTGCGAATGCGAGATGAAGATGTCGGTGACGCTCTGCGGATCGATGGACGCCTCGGCGAGCGCCTTCGCGAGATGACCGCTCGTCGGGCCGAACAGTCCAGCCGGGCCCGTGTCGAACAGCAACACGCGATCCGCGGTCTTCACCAGCAAGGGCTGCACACTGAGCAGTAGTTTGTCGGTCGGCAGTCCCTCGGCCGCGAGCACCGCGTTGACGTCCTCCTGCGTCCGGTCCAGGCCGAAGATCTTGAGATCGTTTGGGAACTCGAAGTATCCGTCGCGCAGCGCGACCGCGGAGAGCTCCCCGATCCTGAACGCGAACGCATTCTCATCCTGCGCCGGCGCAGCCTTTTCCTCGACGGTGTCGACGTCTGACGTGGCCTCCCGCGGGGACTGTTTCGAACACCCGGCGAACATCAGGACGGCGAGGACAGTAGTCAGGGTAACTCGAACCATGTTCCAACTCCTGGGGGGACCCGCGGCTATCTTATAAGACGGTGCCTGGCACGGAAAATCCGGGAGAAGGGCTTCACCGTTCGACCCCGAGCGATCGATCAATGAGTGTCGCGTGATCAACGCCGGGCGGGAGGACGCCGAAAGCGCCCGGCGCACCCCGGCCGATCCGCGATGCGATGAATGCTTCCGCAACCGCGCGCGAACCGCCGCCCAGCAGGATGGCCGCCTGCACGGCGAGCGCGATGCGCTCGACGAGCGCACGGGCATCCGCTTCGCTCGGGCCGGCACGCAGGTCATCCAGCAGCCGGGACACGTACCGGTCGAAGCGCGCATCCCGCTCGGCGCTCCGGTGTAGCAGCGTGGCGAGCGCATCCAGCGCGCGCGGTTCGCGTGACAGCGCCCGCAACACGTCAAGGCACATGATGTTGCCCGATCCTTCCCAGATGCCGTTCAGCGGCAGCTCCCGGAAACGCCGCGCGATCGGCCCCTCTTCGATATAACCATTGCCGCCCAGCACCTCCATCGCCTCGGCTCCGACCAAGGGAGCCCGCTTGCAGATCCAGTATTTCGCGACCGGTGTGAGCACGCGGCGCAGCGCGGCTTCCTCCTCGTCCTGCTGCGTATCGAACGCGCGCGCCAGGCGCAGCGCCAATGCCGTCCCCGCCTCGCATTCGAGCGAGAGGTCCGCGAGCACGTTGCGCATGAGCGGCTGGTCGACCAGCGGTTTGCCAAAGGCCGAGCGATGGCGTGCGTGGTGGATCGCCTGCGCGACACACTGATGCATGATGCCGGCCGCACCCGTCGCGCAATCAAAGCGCGTGTAGACACCCATCTCGAGAATGGCCGGAATGCCGCGCCCCTCCTCGCCCACCAGCACTCCGTACGTGTCGTCGAACTCCACCTCGCTCGAGGCGTTCGACCGGTTGCCGAGCTTGTCCTTGAGGCGCTGTAGATAGAGCGCGTTGCGCGTGCCGTCCGGCAGCACGCGCGGGACGAAGAAACACGACACGCCGCCCGCGGTCTGCGCGGTGACGAGGAAGGCATCACACATGGGCGCCGAGAAGAACCACTTGTGCCCCGTGATGCGGTATTCGCGCCCCGGCCCCGTGGCTCCCGCGGCGACCGCGCGGGTCGAGTTGGAGCGCACGTCGGATCCGCCCTGCTTCTCCGTCATGCCCATGCCGACCAGCGCACCGCGCTTCTGTGTGACCGGCACGAGCCGCTCGTCGTATTCGCGGGACAGCAGCGCCGGCATCCAGTCGGCGAAGTCGGTGACCTGGCGCGAGAGCGCCGGCACCGCGCCGTACGTCATCGTCGCGGGACATTGCGTGCCGTTCTAGATCTCGCCCCACAGTAGATAGGCCGCCGCGCGCTCCACGTGCGCGCCGGGCCGCGGGTCCGCCCAGGGAAAGGTGTGCAGACCTTCCGAGACCAGCTCGCTCATGAGCTCGTGCCACGCGGGATGGAATTCCACCTCGTCGCGCCGCGACCCGAAGCGGTCGAAAATCCTCAGGATCGGCGGGTTGCGGTTCGCGGCGTCGCCGAGCTCGAACATCTCGCGTGTGCCTAGACGCTTCCCCAGGCGCTCGAGACGTTCGCGCGCGCACCCGGTTCCTTCCCGCTCGAGGGCGTCGACGAGCGCGGAGTTCGACGTGAAAAGGTTGTAGTCGACCAGGTCGTCAGGATGATTGGCGGTTTCGTAGTCGGGTCGCACGGCGGCCTCCAGGTATTACGCCCGGAGACTACGTCCGCCGCGATCCATCCGGTATCAGAGCGCCAGGTACGCGCGCAGATCGTAATGACCCGTCGTGGTGGTGAGCCCTGGGTCGTTCAGCACTTTGCGGAAGTCCGCCGCCGGCATGCCGTAGTACTTCAGTGCTTCCTGATCGAAACCGTAGGTCTCGAAATTGCGATCACTCATCGCGGCGGCGGCCGCGAGCGTGCCCGCGGGATCCTTCGCGATCGGATCGCGGATGGTGTAAAGCTGCAATCCCATCCGGTATCGCACTCCTGCGTTCCGGCCGACGCGAACTGGCCGAGCGATGCCAGCGCGACGGAGGACCACAGGAAACTCCGGCGATTGAAAACCGACATGCAACTCCCTCGTTCGAAAGTGTTGAACAATCTCAGGACCACGGTGGCCATCGTGGCAGCCGCGAATCTCGGCTACTTCGCACTGGAGTTCCTGGTCGCCCTCGACATCAAATCCGTCTCGTTGTTCGCGGACAGCGTCGACTTTCTCGAGGACGCGGCCGTCAACATCCTGATCCTCATCGCGCTCGCCTGGCCCGCAAGACGACGCGCTCGAGTCGGAATGATCCTGGCAGGACTATTGTTGTTGCCGGCATTGGCGTTGCTGTGGGCGTTGTGGGGCAAGTTGACCGCGCCCACCGTGCCCGCGCCCTTCGCTCTCAGCCTCACCGGGCTCGGTGCGCTCGTGGTCAACGTGTCGTGCGCGCTGCTGCTCGCGCGCTTCCGTGACCGCGGCGGGAGTCTCACGAAGGCCGCGTACCTGTCGGCCCGCAATGACGCCCTGGCCAACATCGCGATCATCGCCGCGGGCCTGACGACACTGCTCCATCCCTCGATCTGGCCGGACGTGATCGTGGGGCTTGGAATCGCGATACTGAATGCCGACGCAGCCAGGGAAGTCTGGGAAGCCGCCCGGAACGAACGCGGCGCCGACGATCAACACATCTGACGCCGCGTCCGTTGCTCACGGTTAAAGGTTCAGGGGCCTCGATGCGCCCCCATCTGCCGGACCCGCAACGAACTCGGCGCATCGACATGGGCGCCTTCGTGCACGCCGATGCCCAGCCGATCGACCAGCTCGCCGCCCAGCCAGGCGGTGAAGAGCGCCATGAACGCGCCCACGAACGAGCACACGTAGGCTCCCGTCGTCGGGATCATCTCGTTGTCCGCGCGTTGCCAGACGCTGGCGACGAACAACAGGACGATGACGAGATTGCCCACTCCGTGCACGGCGCCGATGCGCCGCGCGCGGGTGTCGCGCGGGATTTTCAGCCAGTCCGCGAGCCCGAACGGCGCCGCGAGCAGGCCGCCGATGATGCCCGCCGCCATCATCCAGTACGCGACGTACGCGAACATCACGTTGTCCGTTCCGATGTGGACGAGATCGAAGATCACGCCCGTGGCGAGCAACCCCAGTGGGAACACCACGAGCATCTGGTGCACCGGGTGCCCGAGTAGTTTGGCTCTGGCTTCCATGCGGGTCTCCTGTGGAGGCTACTGTCGCGGAGCCTCCGGTCTCTGTTGCTGGCCGCTGTTGGCCCGATCGACCTCGGAGCGCTCGATGTAACCGTCGCCATTGAGGTCGTAGCTAGAGAACTGCGCCTTCACGTTGGCGTTTGCCTCGGCTTCCGTCTTCGAGATTCGGCCATCGCTGTTCGTGTCGAGTGACTCGAACGAGGCGCCCTGCTGCGGCGTTCCCTCATCCGGGGTGGGCGGCGTCTGCGCGATCGCGGCCGCGAAAGGAAGTAACAGGGCGGCCGCGCCGGCGGCGAATGAGCTGGATGCTTTCGTCATGATCCGTCCTCTTTGATGAATGGGCACATGGGGAGAGGCAAATGGCGTGCCACCCGTCTTCGATGTCATTTCGGCATGCGACTGCCCGCATCAAGCCCTCATCGACGATCCGAGGCGGAAGTTTGAAAGCAGTGCCGAAAGGTTGCCGAACTTGCAATGCACGGTCCGGTCGGTTGTAAGCCGGGAGACCCGGGGGGATAGGACATCCGCACGTGTGATGCCCGCGCGACACTGACTGCCCGACGAGCCGCAGCCGCGTACCGTGCAGCGGATTGCCCTCAATCTTCCGGAGCACCGCATGAACGTGAAATTCCTGGTTCCCCTGTGCGGAGTCATCGCGCTGATGGCGGCCTGCGGCAGGCAAGAGAACACTCCAGGCACGACCAACGAGCCGGCCGCGACTCCCGACACGACCACTTCACCGGACACGGCGCCGCCGCCGTCCGAAGTCCCACCACCGCCGGCCGATACGTCGCCGACGACACCGGACACCACGACACCGTCGGAGCCGCCCCCGGCCAATCCGCCCGGCGGCTAGCTAACACGCATGACGGCTGGGGCGCGCGCAGGTAATCTTCCGCGCGCATGTCCCCGCCTGCGTCCCCGCGTTCCTCCCGTTCCGCCTCGCGCGGCTACTCCGCGCCTGCGCTCGAGAAGGGGATGGATATCATCGAGCTGCTCGCGGAAGCCGAGACCGGTCTCACCGTATCGGAGATCGCGCTGTGCCTGAAGCGGCGCATGAGCGAGCTGTTCCGCATCATCGTCGTCATGGAGAACCGGCGCTGGCTGCAGAAGGACCCGGCGACTTCGCGCTACAGCGTGACCTACCACGTCCTGAAGCTCGCGCACCGGAGCACGCCGGCGCAAGCGCTCGCGCAGGCCGCCTCCCAGCTCATGGACAACCTTGCGAACAACATCGACCAGTCCTGCCACCTGGTGGTCCGGTCGGGAACCCAGGGACTCGTGATCCTGCGCCAGGAGAATCCGAGGCGACACGCGAACCTGTCCGTGCGGATGGGCGCCGCCATCAACCTCGCGACGAGCTGCTCCGGGCACGTGCTGCTCGCGCACATGAATCCGGGCGAGCTCGCGGCACTGCTGCCGTCGCTGCCCCGCCCGCGCGGACTGTCGCGCGCGAGCCTGGAGCGGACACTGGAGGACGTGAGGAAACGCGGGTATGAGCTGCTGCGCAGCCCGGTCACGGCCGGCGTGACCGACATCTCCTATCCGGTCCGCGGCTTCGACGGCAAGGTGGCCGCCGCGCTCACCGTGCCCTATCTACACGCGCTGGACGATTCGCTGCCGACTACCGTCGAACAGTCACGGCGAATGGTCGAGGAAACGGCTCGCCAGGTCTCGCATGCACTCGGGTGGATGTCATAGCCGGCGAGCCCGCTCCTGGCTACTTGCGGAAGATGCGCGACGCGAAGTCCTTGAGATTGCGCCGCCAGGTCTGCCACTCGTGGTCGGTCCCCGGGGATTCCCAGTAGACGTGTTTGATGCCGCCCTCTTCGAGCGCGGCATGCAGCTCGCGGATGAGTTTCGTGAATCGCTCGGCCTCGGCCGTGCCGACGCCGATGTACATGACGTGGACTTTCTTCGCGAACGCCGCCGGATCCGCGAACACACCGTTGAAGTCGGTTTTCAGGTCGGGCTTGCGGTCCTGGAGCAATCCCGCAGCGCCGCTGAATCCACCGATGTGCGAGAACAGGTCGAGGTTGTTTAGCGTGACGTGGAAGGTCTGGAAGCCGCCCATCGACAGTCCCGCCATCGCGCGATGATCGCGGTCCGCGATCGTGCGATAGGTCTTGTCGACGAACGGGATCAACGCCTGGGTCACCTCGTCCTCGAACGTCTTCGCCATTTCGTTGAAGGCCTGCGCGGCCCCCGGACTGCCCGGAGTGAAATTCGGAGGCGTGGCGCCGGCGCGGCGCGGGTAGCCGTTCGCCATGACGACGATCATGGGCTTCGCTTCGCCCGCCGCGATCAGGTTGTCGAGAATGAAGTTGGCCCGCCCCTGGCGGATCCAGCCCGTCTCGTCCTCGCCGCCGCCGTGCTGTAGATAGAGCACCGGGTACCGCTTCTTCGGTTGCGATTCGTAGTCGGGCGGGAGGTAAACCATCGCGTGCCGCCAGGTCCCGGTCACCTTCGAGTGATACCACACGTCGCGCACCTGTCCCTGCGGCACGTTCTGGATCGAGTAGTAAGTCGATCCCGGCTCGGGCACCTCGACCGCGCTCACCCAGCGGCTGCCGCCGAAGTACGCCGTGCTGCCCGGATCGCTCGCGTCGACCCCGTCCACGTTGAGCACGTAGTAGTGGAGCCCCGGCACCATGGGCTCCGTCGTGTACGTCCAGAACCCGTCCTCCTGCTTCTGCATGTCGACCTTGGGGCCGCTCCAGAAATTGAGCCTGACCTTGTTGGCGTCGGGCGCCTTGATGCGCACCTGCACGCGTCCCGTCGAATCGACGCGCGGGTACTGCGCGTTCATCACGTTGCTTTCCGCCGGCTTGAAATCGCCGGCTTCCTGCGCGCCGCACACGCCGGCAAGCAACAAGGTCAGGCACAAGATCTTCTTCATTGGAACTCCTCGGGAATCAAAGAACGAGACTGCCGCGAGGTGAAGGGACCGTCGCGGCAGCCTCGTGCGTGCCGCGTGCCGGCAGCGAGAATGCCGGTCCGCGGTCACTATCGGGCGCATCGGATGCGCAGTACTGGCGAAGGGCCGCCTCGTGCGAGGGCAACCCGTCGACGAAGTCGTTCATCGCGCGGCGCAGCGCCGCGAGCTTCGGCTCGATCTCGGCCACCGGGATCGACGCGACCGCGGGATCGATCGCGCGCGGGATCACGCCCTGCCCGAGCATCACGGCGACCCAGCTCGCGGGCGGAAACAATTCGCCTTCGTTGCGCAGGAACCGCCCGCCCTCGGCGAACAGCGTGAGCCTGCGGCGCAGCGTCTCGGGAATCGTCATGTTCCGGCAGTGCTGCCAGAAGGGCTCTTCGCGCTGCGTGGCGTAGTAGTGGAATACCAGCAAGTCGCGCACCTGTTCGAAGTCGCGCTGCATCCAGCGGTTGTATTCGTCGCGGTAGATGGGCGGCATCGACGCATCCGGGAACAGCGCGATGAACCGGCTGATGCCCTGGCGGATGAGATACAGCGAGGTCGACTCGAGCGGCTCGAGAAAGCCCGACGACAGGCCGATCGCGACGCAGTTCTTCTCCCAGAACTTCTGGCGGTGGCCCGTCGCGAAACGGATGAGTCGCGGCGTACCGAGTATCTCGCCATCGAGATTGTCGACGAGAACGGATGTGGCCTCGTCCTCGCTCATGAAATCGCTGCACCAGATGTGCCCGTTGCCGGTCCGGCGCTGCGTGGGAATCTTCCATTGCCACCCGGCCGTGCGCGCGGTGGAACGTGTGTAAGGCGCGGGCGGACCGTCGTGACGGCACGCGACCGCGAGCGCCGAGTCGCACGGCAGCCAGTGGCGCCAGTCGACCCAGGGGACGCCGAGCGTCTTGTCGAGCAGCAGCGAACGGAAGCCGGTGCAATCGAAGAAGAAGTCGCCGCCGACCGTCTGCCCGTTCGCCAGGCGCACGCCGGTGATGTCGCCCGATTCCGGATGACGCGTGACTTCGCAGACCTTGCCCTCGACGCGCCGCACGCCGCGCTGCTCGGCGTACCGGCGCAGGAAGGCGGCGTAAAGCGCCGCGTCGAAGTGATAGGCGTAACGCAGGTAGCTGGGCGGCGAGCCCGCGACCCGCATGTCGGGAAAACCGAACTTGCCGTGACGCGCGGCGATCTCGGTCAGGCAGTAGTCGCCGATGCCGTGATCGTGTCCGTTGGCGCGGCAGCGCAGCCAGTACTGGTGGAAATCCAGGCCATCGATATCGATGCCGTGAAATCCGAAAGGATGGAAATAACGCGCGCCATTGCGCGACCAGTCGACGAACTCGATACCGAGCTTGAAGGTCGCCTGGGTTGCTCGCATCAACTCCGCCTCGGGGATCCCGAGGAAGAGATTGAACTGCAGCATGTCGGGGATCGTCGCTTCGCCGACGCCGATGATTCCGATCTCGTCGGACTCCACCAGCGTCAGCGAAACGTCCTGCGGTCGCAGGAGTCTCGAGAGCGCGGCCGCCCGCATCCCGCCGGCCGCCCCGCCCCCGACTATTACGATCTGCTTCAGGGCTCCGATCAGAAGTCCATCCGCACCGCCAACGTCACCATTCGGCCGACCGGGTTGGCGTTGTAGTTGTCGTAACCCCAGGCACCACCCATGAAGCCACCCTGGTTGCCGTTGAAGAACGGCGGGTCCTCGTCGGTGACGTTCTTGATGTCGAGCGCCAGGCCCACGTTCTTGAAGACTCCATCCATGCTCATGTTGTAGCCGAAGTGGAGATCGAACGTGTTGGTCGCATCGACGACGTCGCCACCGCCGTTGGGATTGCCATTGGCATCACGGGTGAGCGGGGTGATCGTCGATCCGCCCCAGTTCCGGTAGCTGCCGATGTGATTCCAGAACAGGTCCGCGGAGAACTTCGCGGTCTCGACACCGGCCCAGGCGCGACCTTTGAACTTGATCGACGGGAAGACGCCGTTGAAGCCCGAGGTGTTGAGCACCGAGAACGTCGGGTTGGCGCCGAAGTTCTGATCGTACGTGGTGAAGTACGAACCGCTCGCACCCACGCGGGCACGCAGCGAGTCACCCATGCTGAAGCCGTAGTCGATCTGGCCGTCGATGCCTTCGATCGACAGGTTCAGCCAGTTCCGCGCACTCTGGTCGATCAGGTAGTACACGTTCGGCGGGATCGATCCGGAGAGGAACGCGCCATTGGCCACGTTCGCGAACTCCAGGATCTGCGCCTGCGTGCAGCCCGTCGGGCAGATCGTCAGCAACGGAGAACCGCTCGCGGTGATGGACGCGGGCGACGGCGAGTTCACGCCTCCGATGAAGTCGTTGTGGAAGAACGTGAAGGACGCCCGGAAGGCTTCCCACGCGACCGGCGCGATATCGACGCCGACCGACCAGCTCTCACCGAACTGCGGTCCCATTCCCGAGAACGCGCCACCGAGCTGGCGACGCAGCGCGGTGCCGTTCTGGCCGATGGTGCACACCTCGGCGCTCGCGCTGCAGGGCGTGTTGGTGTTGGCCACCACCGCGCCCGGAACGCTCACGACTTCCGGATAGTGCGCCACGGGCACGTTCAACGTCCCGGTGCCACCGACGCTGCCCGAGGCGTACAGGTAACCCTGCGCAGGGTCACCCATCACCGCGATCGGCGGAGCGACGAACGACTCGGCGTAGTTGGCCCGGACACGGAATCCTTCCGTGATGTTCCAGTTGATGCCGTACTTCGGATTGGTCGTGTCACCGACGTCCGAGAAATCGTCGTAACGAACGGCGAGGCTCAGATCGATCTTGTACAGGCCCGGGATGTCCTGCTCGGGCGAGGCCAGCGGAACCACCGCCTCGGCGAAGGCCGACACGATGTCGCGGTCGTAGTTGAACACGCGGTAACCCGAGCCGGTGGTCGTCGGACCGGTGTTGTTGCCGCCGCTCAGCTTGAACTGCTGCTCCTGCCACATGTGCTCCGCGCCGAACGCGAATTTCACGGGACCGGCGGGCAGGTTGAACAGGTCGCCCTGTGCGACCGCGCGCAGCTGGTTGAAGGTGTTGTAGTTGTTGTTCTGCGTGTTGTTGGTGTAGAGCGAATCGAGCACCAGCGGATTGGTGCGGTTCGAGCCGAGCGGATTCCACACGTCCAGCGCGTTGTTGGTGTTGAGCGGAAGCTGCAATACGACGACGTTCTGGCCCGGGATGCTGCTCGCGGTCGTGCTGCCGCTCGTCTGCGTCGTGCCGTTGAGCGCGAGCATCGCGCAGGGCGCGCAGAACTGCTTGAAGCCGTCGAGCGACGAACGGTTCCAGCCGATCGAGTCCGCGAGGGTCAGCGACCAGGAGTCGCTGATCTGGTAGTCGAGGACCACGTTGGCGTAGACCACGTCCTGCTGCGATTCGGTGAAGCCGTAATCGCCGTCTTCACGCGTCGCGAGCCAGTTGATGAGCTGCGTGTTCGCCGCGGGCGCGCCGGCCGGCGCGGTGAAGAACGGATTCTGCTGGCCCGCCGCACCGGCGCCCGTGCCGTACACGGTCGCGTTGTTGAGCTGACCCGGACCGGAATCCTGGTGCGTCTGGTTGCGGTTGTAGTTCAACGATGCCGACACCGAGAGCTTGTCGGAGAAATCGTTCACGACACGGATGATGCCGTTCGCGCGGTACTGCGACGGAATGAACGAGTTGTACACTGACAGATTGCACGGCGCGTTGAGCGCCGCGTTGTTCGCGACCGGCGTGGTCGCACCCGGGCTCAGGAAGATCTGGCCGCTGCCCGGAGCCGTGCCGCTGTTGACGCCGGTCACGCGGATGGTGGCCGGGTCGCAGGTGAAGCTCTGGGTGTTCGAACCGCCATACGGACGGTAGTCGCCGCGGCTGGCCCAATCACGATCCTTCACCCACAGCTGTGACTGGTAGCTGTACTGGCCGGCGACGTAGACGCCGCCCGTTTCCCACTTCGTGCCCCAGATGCCGTCGATGTCCCAGTTGTCGTAGCTGTCGGCGAAGCCGTAGGACGTGCTGACCGACGCGCCCTCGTAGGTGCGGCGGGTGATGAAATTGACGACACCGGCCACGGCGTCGGAGCCGTACACCGAGGATGCGCCGTCGGCGAGGACGTCGACACGCTCCATCGCCGAGGTCGGGATGATGTTCGGATCGGTCTGGTTGAACTGCGCGCCGCCACCGGGCATGCGCATGCCGTCGATGACCACGAGGGTCGTATTCGACGAGGAGCCACCGAGCTGGTGGATCTGCGGCGAGTAGAACGACCAGAGGTTTTCGCCCTGCGCGAGCGAACCGTTGGTGGTGATGGACGGAATGGTGTTGACCAGCGCGGACAGGTTGATGGCCTGGGCCTTCTCCAGGTCGACCTGTCCGACGGACACGAGATTCGATCCGACGGGCGCGACACCCTTGATGCTGGTGCCGGTGACGACGATTTCTTCGTCGATGACCTCCGGCGTCGCGCGGTTCGGGCCTGCGGTAGTCGGCGCGTCGGCGGTCTGGGCCAGCGCGCTGGCGCTCATGATCGAACTTGCCGAAATGAGCGCCGCCTTCGACGCACGCTTGAGACGTTTCTTGCCAATCTTCATTGACTCTCCCCTCCGATTTGAAATGTCTAACTAATCAAGTCGTCGTATTTCTTATGTTCGCAAGGCTCATTGTCTCGGTGACTCCCTGTCAAGACAAAGACATCACCGTTAACGCTACCTATACGGAGGGTGGCAAAACCCAATACTGGTTTTGCTATGTTGCGGATTCGCTCCAATGAAAATCAGTTGCGATAGTGAAACCAGCTTGACAAGGCGGCCGGCGCGCACGAAGTTGATCGCCAAACTGGTCGGAGGGGGAATACATGTCGTTGATTCCGCGGGCGCTTGGGTGCGCCCTTGTCCTGTCCTGTCTCATCGGAACCCTGACCCAGGCGCAGGGCGCGACCGAAGCGCCGCCCGCCGTCGCGGGCGCGCAACCCGTGACGGGCGAGCGGGTGAAAAGCCACGGCCGCCACCTCGAGGGAAACCTCGAAGGCAACGCCGTCGAGCGTGATCTGCTGGTCTACCTTCCGCCCGGATACGCGAAGGAAAAAAAGCGCCGTTATCCCGTCGTTTACGCGCTGCACGGGTTCTTCATCGGCGCCGACCAGTGGAGCGGCGAGATCCACGTGCCCCGGACCATCGAAAACGCATTCGCGCAGGGCGCGAAGGAAATGATCGTCGTGTTGCCGGACACGAAGACGGTCCACATGGGATCGTTCTATTCGAGCTCGGCGACGACCGGCGA
>JAEZCR010000113.1 GCA_023433465.1 Pseudomonadota bacterium
AGGTCGACTTCGCGCGGGAGGATTTCCGAGTAAGCCGGTACTAAAAGAACGTCGTCGAAGGTCAACGCTTCTTCGAGAATTCGCATGGAGTGTTCGGGGGGTAGCGAACGATGCGGGATTGTACGCAGGTGCTTTCCGTTTCACCACCCCCAGCGCGACAGCGCGGCCTCGATCGCGGCGCGCTGCAGGCGTTGGCCTGCCGGGTGATAGAACCCGAAGAAATGGCTTGCGCCTTCTACGCTTACCAGCTCGATCTCGTTACCGAGCCCACGGCTGCGGTCTGCAAAACGCGTCATGTCTTCGTACGAGCAGTACTCGTCACCCACCGCATGCACGGACAGGACGGGCGGCAAGCCGGCCCGCAGCTGCGCGTACGGAGAGTATTCGGCCGGGTCCCCACGCCCCGCCGTCACCTTCCTGAAATATCCGTCCTCCGACTTCGAAAGCGGATCCGCGCAGGCGCCGCTCACGATCGCCGCGGCCGGTCCGTGGAACTCCCGAGCCGGGCCGCCGCGTTCGTCCGGAGTCGCGGCTCCACGCGTCACCAACAACAACGCGACCGATGCACCGGATGAAAACCCCGCCACGCCGATGCGATTCGGATCGACACCCAGCTGCACCGCGTGATCCCGTACGTAGCGGTATGCCGCGACTGCATCGCCGGTCTGGTCGGAGTCGCGGTCGAAACGATTGCCCGTCGTGAGCTCCACCGAAACGACCACGACGCCCAGCTCGTGCAACACCTGCGCCGTCACGGGCGAATGCCACCAAGTCCCTTCCGTCGCCGAGCCGCCGTGCAGCCACAACATGACCGGCCGCGGTTGCGCGCGCGGTCGTTGCGGCTCGCGGACGTGCAGGAATAGCGTGACACCGCCTACCTCGCGGTAGGGGAAACTTCGAACGTCGGCGAGATGGGACCGGTCGGCATCGAGCGCCGCGCGGATGCGCGCCAGGTCGGCATCGGGAGGTCGGCGCGCGAGCCACGTGCCGATGGCCTCATCCACTCCTCGCGCCCCGTCATCGTCGATGTGTTTCGCGATGATGCCGGTTGCGGCCTGCATCCATATCGCCCGATCCTCGACTACCTCGTCGAGAACACGCAGTTTGGCTCGCAGCCACCGCGCGTCGCCGCGTCCGAGATCGGCATCGCTCGCAAGTCGCTCGCGCGCGAGCGCATGCACCCTTGCATCGACGAACTCCCGTGCTTCACGCAGCTTCCACGCGCCGGCATCGATGCGTGGCAACGACGTCACGATACCCGGCAATTCCGGATCCGGCTCGATCGCGACCGCATCCGTTTCACGCCAGTGAAAGAACGGATACATCACGCGCCCCTGCGCGTAGCGGAACGACACTCGTTTGCGCGCATCGGCCTGGCCTTCCGGGCCTTCCCCGGCGTTCGCGATTCGCCCCATGGCGAGATCGCGTGCGCGTTTCCATTGAAGCGTAAATTCCGCGCGAGGGAGCTTGGCCAACGCGAGCATGCCCGGCGGATCGAGCGATGCCGAGGCCATCGCGGACGCGACCGGATCCGGACGTTCGGCCGGGCGGTCCTGCGCCGCCGCTCCGAGCACGAACAGCAGCGGAATCAGGGCAATCAAGTTCTTCATCCGACCTCCCTCGACATACAATTCAAGGCGTGAGTTTTTCCTTCGATCCACCCACCGCGCGCCCGGCCACGCCCGTCAACCGGGACGTGTACACCGTCTCCCGCCTCAACAAGGAGGTGCGGATGCTGCTGGAATCGGGCATGCCCATGTTATGGCTGGAAGCGGAATTGTCTAACTTCGCCGCGCCGGCGTCCGGCCACTGGTACTTCTCGCTCAAGGACGCAAACGCGCAGGTACGTTGTGCCATGTGGCGCCAGCGGAACTCGAGCCTTCGCTTCCGTCCGAAGGAAGGCATGCACGTCCTCGCCCGCGCGCGCGTCGGGTTGTACGAGCCGCGCGGCGAATACCAGCTCATCGTCGAACATCTCGAGGAAGTCGGCGAAGGCGCGCTCAAACGCGAATTCGAGAAGCTCAAGGCCAGACTATCCGCCGAAGGATTGTTCGCGGTCGAACGCAAGCGCCCGCTGCCCGCGGTCCCGCGCCGCATCGGCGTCGTGACCTCGCCCACCGGCGCGGCGATCCACGACATCCTGAGAGTCCTGCGCGCGCGGTTTCCCGTCGCGGGCGTCATCGTCTATCCGACCGCGGTCCAGGGAGCGGCCGCCGTGCCCGAGATCGTGCGCGCGATCGAGACCGCATCGCGGCGCGCCGAGGTCGACGTGCTCCTCGTCGCGCGCGGCGGTGGATCGCTCGAGGACCTCTGGTGCTTCAATGACGAGCGGGTCGCGCGTGCGATCTCTAACTGCCGCATTCCTACCGTCTCGGGTGTGGGCCACGAAGTCGACGTGACCATCGCGGACTTCGTCGCCGACGTGCGCGCGCCGACGCCGTCCGCCGCGGCGCTCGCGGCGGCGCCCGACAAATCCACCTGGCTCGAAACGCTCGCGCTGGTCGAATCCCGTTTCCGGGGCGCGATGAACCGCTTCCTGCGCACGCAGCAGACATCGCTGGCCGCGCTGGCGCAGCGTCTGCAGATCTCGCACCCCGGCGCGCGACTGGCGCAACACACGCAGCGACTCGACGATCTCGAGCAGCGCATGCGCCTCGCGCTGCAGGCGCGCGTGCTCGCCAACCGTCAGCGGCTCGAGGCCGCGAGCGTGCGGCTGTGGCGCGAGAACCCGCGCCACCGGCTCGAGGCGATCTGCGCCCATGCGGCCGCGCTCGGGAAGCGTCTCGACGCGGCGGTCGCGGAATTGGGCGGCAGGCTCGATCGACGGCGCACGCGCGCCGCGCGCACGCTCGACGCGGTGAGCCCGCTCGCGACGCTCGGC
>JAEZCR010000117.1 GCA_023433465.1 Pseudomonadota bacterium
CGAGGGCGGGATACGAGCAGAAGCCGCCGTCCACGGCGCGTTCGACGAAGCGCAACGCCTCGGGCATCCGGCCGCAGTACGCGAGCATGGGCATGATGGCGTAGTGCGCTTCGGGATCGCCGCTGCGCTCCCAATCCTGGATGAACTCGGCGACGTTGGCATCGAGCGCTGCGCCGCGCGCGCCCTCGAGGCAGGGCTGCATCAATCCGCGGGTGACGTCGTCGGCGGCCTGGCGAGTGACTTTCAGCGCAAGCTCCGTGTCGTTGGCCCGCAGCGCCGAGAGCACCGTGGCCCAGTTCGAGAAGTACGACCCTTCATCCAGTTTGAAGAACTCGCGTGCGCGGGTGTGTTTTCCGGCGTACATGAAGGGATTGCCGCAGGCACGCAATTGCGGATTCTGCGGATCGTGGTTCAGCGCGAGCTCGCAATGGCGCTGTGCCTCCTCGAGCAGGCCGCCGTAACGATAGACATAGGCGATGGCGTATTGCGTCTCGGCGGTGGAACCAAACTTCTCCAGCAATTCGCGTGCTTCCTCGTAGGCGCCCGCCAGGTCTCCGGACTCGGTCCGATGCGTGATGATGTTCTGCGCGGCGGCGATCATGTTCGGGTCGAGCTGGTAGGCCTTGCGGTGCGCGGCGAGCGATTGCTGCCGGGCCGGTTCTCCGCCGTCGCTGTAGGTGCCGTAGTCGTAGTAACGCATGCCGAGCGCCTGCCAGGCTGGCGCGAAATCCGGTTCCAGTTTCACGACCTGTTCCAGCATCGCGATGGCGCGTAGGGCGATGGTCGGTTGTCGTGGCAGCGCGAGGCTGCGTAGATAGAGCTGGTAGGCGGTGTCGTGCGTGGGCGGCGAGCCCGCGCTCGGCACGGCGCGCGCGCCGAGCGCGGGCAGCAACCCCTGGCGCACGTGCTCGGAAATGCTGCCGCGCATCGCGAGCAGATCGCCGGCCGGGACGGTGATGCGGGTACGCCAGACGACCCGCTCCTGGCGCACGTGCTGGGCTTCCACCGCGAGGCTCAGTTGCTGGTCGTCTTCGCGGTAGAAGCGGCCGCTGACGACGTGGTCGACGCCGCGCTCGCGAGCACGGGCGAGGGGGTCGTCGCCGTCGACGTAGCCGAACGGACGCACGGCCACGCCGTGGGATTGGGTGAGCAGCGTGGCCACTTCATCGGGCAGCGCGAGGGCGAGGTAATCGAGGTCGGCATCTTTCGCGGCGTTCTCGAAGCGAAGCACCGCCACGCTGGTGAGCGCCGGTGTTGCCTGGCGCGACGACCACCACCAGGCGCCGATGGCGAGCGCGACTAACAACGAGAGACTTGCGGGCAACAGCCAGCTTTTTCGCGACGCGGGTGTGGTCGCGTGGGCAATGGTGTTCGAGGGCGCGGGAAATGCTGGCGCTGGGTCACCGCGCTTCAGCTCGACCGGCACCGCCAACCTATACCCGCGCTTTGGAATCGTCTCGATGACCCGGTGCGCGCCACGATCATCACCAAGGTGCTGGCGCAGCTCCGAAATACAGTTCGTGAGCGCCTGGTCGGTGACGACGACGTTGCCCCAGACCTTCTGGCTCAGGGTATCGCGCGAAACGACATCGCCGGCGTGTTCCGCCAGGCACACCAGCACATCCATGACGCGCCGCTCGAGCCGCGCTTCGGTCGCGCCTCGTACGATGCGGTTCTGGCGGGGCTCGATGTGGCATTCGCCAATCCAGAACCCCGCCTGCAGATCCTGTGGTGTGTGTGCCATGAGCGGGAATGCGATGGGTTGGGCACATGCTACCACCGTGCCCGAAACCGTCGCCTTCCCGCCGCCGCGGGCGAACTACTTTCCGTGCGGTTCCTCGCGGGCGAGGGCGAGCGCGCGCTCGAGCGCGGCGTCGGGCGCCGTCTCCACATCCGGTGTCACTCCCGTGCTCTCCCAATTGCGCCCATTGATCGGATTGCGCGGCGACCCGGTCGACACGAACACGCTGAACCCGCCCGGCGTGCTGAACATTGCGCCCGGATTCGCGGCGCCGCCGCTGCTCTCTCCAACTACCTTCGCGCGGCCGCAAGACTGAAGCGTGAACGCGATGGATTCGGCGGCGGAACCAGTGCGTCGGTTGGTCAGCACGTAGAGCCGGGCATCGAGGTTCGGATTCGCATACTCGACGGCGGGTCGCTCGCTTTGCGTGCCCTGGCGCGAATGAAACGTGTTGTAGACGTTCGAGCCGGGTTTGACGAACGCGCTGACGAGGTAGCCGACCATCGAGGGCGCGCCGCCGCCGTTGCCGCGCAGGTCGAGGATGACGGTCTTCGCATCGCGCATGGCGGCGAGTGCGGCATCGGCCGCGCGCCGCGCCGGGTCATTCGGATCGGCGAAGTCGATGTGCGCGACTTCGGAGAGTTCGATCACGTAGATGTCGCCCGGTAAACGCTCCGTCCGGCGATATCCGTAGTTGGCGGCGTGGAGGTCATCGGGCGTGCGCCGGGCGCGCGGCGGACCGGTTCCGGGGCTGGCGGGTTGCGACTCGTACAACACGCGGAAGTGACCGTCATGGGGACGCAGGATGGCGGTGAGCTTTTCCGCGAGCTCCTGGCGGTCGGTCAACTCGTCGAGCTTTTCCGTCCTGGCGCGCGACCGCAGTTCGTTGGCAATCTGGTGCGCGCGGGCAGGGTTGAAGTAATTGTCGTGGATGACGGCCGCAATCGCCTCGATGTCTGACGACATCTGCGGCTGAGCCGCGGTGGCCAGCACGGCCACCGCGGTCAGGGAGAGAAACGCTGAAGTTCGCCGCATGCGGACCAAGATGCCGCAATACGATCGAACGTCGCAACCATTGCTATTCCAATGCGACGACGGCCACCGAGGCGGGCGCGAGCTCGATAGCGAGCTTGCCGCCGCTCGCCCGGGCGCTGACCGGCTTCGGCTGCACGGTATTCGGCGCCTCGAAGGTATTGATGCTGTTGAACTTTGGCGCGGCGAGGGTCTGGCCGGTCGCGCGGGCCGCCTTCAATCCCGCGGCGGCTAGGTCGATCTTCACCTTCCGGTGCGGATCGAGATTGGTCAACGCCACCCACACCTTGCCGGCGGCGTCCTTGGCGGCGATGGCGTCGACGCGCGGTAGTTTGAACTCGCCGTGCTGGTAGGTGCCGGCATCGAACGTCACCGGCAGGAACGTCGCATCCTGGAACGGTACGTACAGCTTGAAGACGTGGTAGGTGGGCGTGAGCACCATCTTCTCTTCGCGCGTGAAGATCATGGCCTGCAGCACGTTCACCATCTGCGCGATGTTCGCGATCTTCACGCGGTCGGCGTGACGGGCGAAGGCGTTGATGTTGAGCGCCGCGATGATGGCATCACGCTGGCTGTTCTGCTGCTCGAGGAAACCTTCGGGCGTGCCGGGGATCTTGGCGAGCCACGCGCCCCACTCGTCGACGGAGAGCAGCACCTTCTTCTCCGGATCGTACTTGTCCATGATGTCGCCGTGCAGCTTCAGCAGGTCGTACATCCGGCGGGTCTCGTTCAGTAGTTTGGCGTAGTCCGCCTCGTCGAAGTCGAAGGACTTGAACTGGGGCGGAAAGCTGACGACCGTGTAGAAGTGCAGGGAGATGCCCTCGATGTCCCACGCCCAGGTCTTGTCCTTCCACGCGGCCATCACGGCCTCGGTGTAGTCCGTGTGGGCCGTGTCGGGGCCCACCGCGATGCGGCGCATCTTCACGTCGGGGTTGTAGTTGCGTGAGTAGCGGGCGTACACCTTGAGCAGGTCGGTGTAGTACTCGGGTGTCATCGAGCCGCCGCAGCCCCAGTTCTCGTTGCCGATGCCGAGGATGGGCACGGCGTAGGGCGCGGGATGGCCGTTGGCGGCGCGCTGCTGCTGCAATGCCGTGGGTTGCGGAGTCGTCAGGTACTCGAGCCAGTCAGCGGCCTCGGCGGGCGTGCCGGACCCGACGTTGATGGATAGATAGGCCTCCGCGCCGACCTGGTCGAGGAAGTCGAAGAATTCGTGCGTGCCGAAGGTGTTCGGTTCGATCACGCCGCCCCAGTTGGGGTTGAGCGTGGGCGGGCGTTTGTCGCGCGGGCCGATGCCGTTCTTCCAGTGATACTCGTCGGCGAAGCAGCCGCCGGGCCAGCGCACGTTCGGCACCTTGATGGCCTTGAGCGCGGCGACGACGTCGTTGCGGATGCCGCGGGTGTTGGGAATCTTCGACTCGGGTCCGACCCACACGCCTTCGTAGATGCCGCGGCCGAGATGCTCGGCGAACTGGCCGAAGATGTGGCGATCGATCTTCGCGCCGGGCTTGGCGGCGTCGATTGTGACCTTGACGGTGTCATCGGCGGCGAAAGCCGGGAGCGACAGCGCGGCGATAGCCACGCATGCGATGGCGCGTACGAATCTCATTGTGGAACCCCTCTCTTGTTTCAGCCGACGTTAGCACGGCGGCGCGCGTGAGAAATCCGCGATTCTGAAAGAGATATGGCGGGCAGACTGTTCCGGATCAGCTAAATCTTTGCGGACCCCTGCCGATACCCATCCCGGTGCCCCTGCGCAAACCGGGGAATATCGCAGGCGCGCCGCCCAATGCCCGACACCGCGCACAGAAATCCCATCCAATCAGCGGTTCTGCTGCTCGGCATCCTGCTGACGCTGTTGGCCGTGCTGGGGCATCGCTTCCTGCCGGAACGCAAGCTGACGTTTCACAACGCGGACGAGCGCATCTGGAAATCACTCCTCGTGCAATCGGGCCAGGGCGCGCCGGCGGAAAGCGACTGGCTCGACCAGCTCAACTTCCACTACGCCTGCCAGTTCCCGAACGAGATGATCCAACAGGGCTGTGGCTTCGCCTACATGTTGGCGGGCGAGGACATGAGCCAGGGCATCGACCTCTCGCGCTACAAGGCTCTGAACCTGACGATCCGCTACGCGGGCACCGCGCAGTACCTGCGCGTGGCGCTGCGCAACTTCGATCCGCGATTCTCGACGGTCGAGGACGTGAATTCCCCGAAGTTCAACTTCGTCAACATCCCGACCAAGGAACTCAACAAGCCCATCGCCATCGGCATGCGCGAGTTCTCGGTGGCGGAGTGGTGGACGACTGCCTACAACCACCCGCGCGAGTACTCGCATCCCGATCTGAGCAACGCGACGGTCTTCAACGTCGACCTGCAGGGCGAACTCGGCGGCACGCGGCACGAGATCCAGATCGAGAAGATCGAGTTCGTGGGCGAGTGGATCAGCGCGGAGTACTGGTACCTCGGGATCCTGTGTGTGTGGATGATCCTGGGCACGACGTACGGGACCACGCAGCTCGTGAAGCTGCGGCACGCGCATCGCGCGCAGCGCCAGAAGATCGCTGAGCTCGCAAAGGAGAAGGAGAAGTACCAGAAACTCTCGACGATCGACGCGCTGACCAGCGTGCTCAATCGTCACGGCATCGACCAGTTCGTCGCTTCGTTGGCCAAAACGGGTGTGGCCGCGAGTGTCATCGTCATCGATCTCGATCACTTCAAACGCGTCAACGACGAGCGTGGGCATCACGTGGGTGACCGCGTGTTGGGCACGATGGGCGACATCCTGCGCGCCGGCATTCGCAACACGGATGCGGTGGGCCGCTGGGGTGGTGAGGAGTTCGTGCTCGTGTGTCCGGGCGCGAGCCTGGAGAAGGCCGCGGATCTCGCGGAGAAGTTGCGGCACAAGATCAAGGAAACCAACTTCGTTCCGGAAGACAGGCTCAACGTCACGGCCAGCTTCGGTGTCGCCGCGTCGAGAGACGGCGCGGGATTCGACGAGGCGTTCCGGCAGGCGGACCAGGCGCTCTATCTTGCGAAGAATCGCGGCCGCAACTGCGTGGTCGCGGCGAACGAGGAAAAGATGCACAAGGTCACGGGCGCGAGCAAGGGGGCTTGGGCGTTGATGAGCGGGCGGTTCAAGATTCATCGATAGCTCGATGCGCCGCCGGCTTGCAGTGCGTCCGCGGCAAACTCCTCGAGCGTTGTTCCGCTTCTTCGAATGACGCGGATTCTCCCGCGTGTTCAAATGTACCTGCTCGATATACGAATACAGACTGCCTGTGCCGTTAGCTAGGCCGCCAGGCGATTGCAAAGGGGTTCCGGATGATCAGACTTCGATTTCTCGTTCTCTCCCTGGGTCTGTTGCTGTCGGGCCTCGCCCCCGCGGCAGAGCCTGTGTTCGACGTGCACGTGCATCTGCGGGAGGGCGAGACTTCGCTGAAGAAGTTCGAGACCGAGGCGCGCGACTCCGGGGTCTCACTCGCGGGAGTCGGCGCGATGTGGTTTGGCGGTCCGCACCAGGCGCCGGCGGGCAATCCGGGCGCGATTCGCGCGAGTAACGACGGACTGATCGCGCTTGCCGCCAGGCATCCCGTAGTTGTTCCGATCGCTACGGTTCATCCTTACGACGGACAGGCGGCGCTCGACGAACTCGCACGCATCGCCGCGCGCGGCGTGAAGACGCTGAAGATCCATCCGCACACGCAGAACTTCGCGATTGCGGACCCGCGAGTGCTCGCGCTCATGACGAAAGCGGGCGAGCTCGGCATGACGGTGCTCATCGACAACGCGAGCATCGTGCCGGGCGATTGCGAAGACCTGTTCAACCTTGCGTTCAAGGCGCCCAAGACTCGCTTCATCTTCGCGCACATGGGCGCCCTCAATTTCCGCTACTGGAACATCCTCGCGCTCGCCCGCACGGCGGATGGCTTCGCTCTCGACAATGTCAACTTCGACATCTCGGGCATCGTGCTGCTCGCGGCGGGTTCGCCGATCGAGAAGGAGTTTGTCTGGACGCTGCGTAACGTGGGGATCGATCACGTGTTGATCGGGTCTGACTACCCGCAGATCTCGCTCGCGCGGACGGTGGAGGCGCTCGAGAAGCTCGATCTCACCAAGGAAGAGAAGGCGGCCATTCTCAACGGCAATGCCCGGCGGATATGGGGTCGGTAACGGCGCCGGCGCCACGCTTGATGCACCAAGCAATTTCCCTGCCCAAAGGATTGCGCTCCATCACAAATGCGCAAGAAAAAGGGCGATGTGACTAAATCCCCACTCCGAATAGCCGATACCCGTCTCGGTACCAGTGCCCCTTCTCGGGGCAGCATTGTGGGCGCATGCAGGACACCATCGTTTCCACACCCCGGAAATCCAGCCACTCGACGGCATTGGCAATCGGCATTCTGCTGACGTGCCTCGCCGTGGTGGGCCATGGCTTCCTGCCGGATCGTCGACTGTCGCTCGACCCTACGCAGGACCTCGCCAACGCGTTCGTCATGCAATCGGGCGACGGCGCGCCGGCGGATATCCAGTGGATCGACCAATCGCGTTTTCATTTCGCATGCAAGTTCCCGAAGGCGGCGGTCGACCAGGGATGCAGCTTCGGTTACCAGCTGCACAACGGAAACGTCGACCAGGGCGTCGACCTCTCGCGCTTCCAGACACTGAATCTCGCGATCCGATATGCGGGCAAAGCGCGGTACCTGCGCGTCGCCGTGCGCAACTTCGATCCGCGATTCTCGAAGATCGAGGACCTCAATTCCCCGAAGTACAACTTCGTGAACGTCCCGGCGCGCGACCTGGCGCAGCCCGTCGCGATCAGCCTGGGCGAGTTCTGGGTGCCGGAGTGGTGGATAGACCAGTACGACCTGCCACGTTCGCTGTCGCATCCCGATCTCAGCAACGCCACCATCTTCTCGATCGACCTGCGCGGCGGTGATCTTTCCGACACCGAGCACGACATCCAGATCGACAAGATCGAATTCGTCGGACACTGGATCAGCGCCGAATTGTGGTACCTCGGCATCCTGTGCCTGTGGTTGGTCCTCGCCAGCACGTACGGCATCACGCAGTGGGTGAGGCTGCGCCGCAGGCATCGCGAGCAACGCAAGAAGATCGACCATCTCGAGACCGAGAAAGAGAAGTACCGGAAACTGTCGACGCTCGACGCGCTGACCAACGTCCTCAACCGTCACGGCATCGAGCGGTTCGTCGAACAGCTCCAGATCACGCGCACGCCGGCGAGCGTCATCGTGATCGACATCGATCACTTCAAGCACGTCAACGACCAGCGCGGCCACTACGGTGGCGATCGCGTGCTGCGAACCATGGGTGAAATCCTGCGTACGCACTCGCGCAACACCGATGGCCTGGGTCGGTGGGGCGGTGAGGAGTTCGTGCTCGTGCTGCCGGGCGCGAGTCTGTCCAAGGCCGCGGAGCTCGCCGAGAAGCTGCGCCAGCGGATCAAGGACACGAACTTCATTCCGGAAGAGCCGCTTCCGATCACGGCGAGCTTCGGCGTGGCGGTCTCGAAGGCGGGCGATCCCTTCGACGACGCGTTCCGCAAGGCCGACGAGGCGCTGTATCTGGCGAAGAACCGGGGCCGTGACTGTGTCGTCGCCGCGGCCGACGATCAGATGCACAAGGTCACGGGCGCGCGCCGCAGCACATGGGCGTTGATCAGCGGACGCTTCAAGCTGCATAGTTAGGTAGGCGATGAAAGCGATCCGAAAAGCGGGCGGAAACCCGCAGCCGGCGGACCAGCGCAGCCGCGGGTTGAAGATTCTCCTGATGAGCCTCGCCGCGGGCGCGATCGGCATCACGCCGCTGGTGCTTTACATCATGTTGGGACCGAAGGATGGGAACCCGATTGGCTTGGGATTGCTTGCCATGCTCGCGGTACCGGTCGCCGCGATCGGTTCGCTCGTCGGTCTGGTCACGATGGCCGTCGAGTTCTTCATCCGGCCGAGGAGCTGAGCGGATGTTCCGCGCGCTGGGCATCCTTCTCCTCATCTACGTGGCGTATGCGCTCAGCAAGGGCGAGGTGTACGCCAAGCACCGCTGGAGCGGGCGAACGGTATACCGGAGCGAATCGCCCGGCTACTTCGCGACCGTGATCGCGATCTACATCATCCTGGGCATTGCGCTGATCACGGTGTTCTGAATACCGCGCGACTCATCCGCCGCGCCTGCGCCACTCCGCCGGTGACGCACCGAACTCCCGCTTGAACGCGCGGCTGAACGCCGCCTCTGATTCATACCCCACCGCATAACCAACCTTCGAGACGCTATCGCGCGACTCCCGCAACTGCTGTGCAGCGAGCTGCATGCGCCACAAGGTCAGGTAGTGCATCGGCGACTGGCCAACCAGCGACGTGAAGCGCTCCGCGAATCCCGAACGCGACATCCCGACTTCGACCGCGAGTGCTTCCGCGGTCCAATCCTTGGCAGGACTTCCGTGCAGCAGTGCGAGTGCGCGACCGATGTTCGGATCGTGCACGCCGGCGAGCCATCCGGCCTTGTCTGCTGGCAGGTTGTCGATGTAGTGAGTCACGGCCTCCACGAACAACAACTCCGCCAGCTTGGCGACGACGCTCGACGATCCGACGCGTCCCGCGGCGATCTGGCTGGCGGCGAATCGAAAGGAGCTCTCGACCCATGCGCCGATGGGTGTCGACCCCACGTCGAGTTTGAGCACGGCGGGCAGTGAGGAAAGCAGGGGACCGAAGGGGTGATCGCTGCCGAGGTATCCACACAGTATCTGCGTGCTCTCGCCGCCGCCGCCATGTTCGATGCGCGCAAGTTCACCGGCTAGCGGGGGCCTCACAAGTTCGCGCGCGGAAACCGGTTCATCGGTGATCTCACTACCCAGGATGTGCGGGGCGTTGTGGGGCAGCAGGACGAGCTCGCCGCTACACACCTCGATCGCCTCGCCATCACCGATCCGCAGGTACATCCGTCCCGACGAAACGTAGTGCAACGCGATGACGTGCCTTGGTGCGACCTGGAACGGCTTGCAATCCTCCGCCGACATCCTGCCGCTGACGCACCACGGCGCGGAGAACCGTGCCTCGAGGAACACACCGCCCGAGAGCCGGATCACACGCAACACATCGGAGAGCGCATCCACGGGCGACTGACCTGTCTGGAGCCTGGAGCAAGTGATTTGGAGCCGCGGACATTCAATCTCGAACGCCGCGAGGGGAGAGTAGCACTCCACAAAGCTTCACCACACTAGCTAATCGGAGATCGTCATGAATGCCGTCCTCTCACCCGCCGCCGAATCGGGCCGCACCGCCCGGTACGCGCAGATCGTCAGGCTGTCGAAGAAGACCGAATGGCAGATCGACCGCGACCTGATGCGCGACCGCCACTTCGATTTCACGCGCAAGTTCCTGCCCGACGCGCTCTCGCGCGTGGACATGCTGCCGTTCCTCGATCCGCGGGACGCGCGTCTGCTGAGCCAGGTGCAAGGACGCACCTACGCGTACATCTTCGGCCTCGTCGAGCGCTTCATCAGCGCGAAGATGCTCGATCAGGGCCGTGCGCATGCGTTCGACGATCAGAACGCCATGGAAGCGCTCGTGCGCTTCACGAACGAGGAACTCAAGCACCAGGAGTTGTTCCGCCGCATGGAGGAGATGATTGGCGCGAAGATGCCGCAAGGTTATCGCCCGACGGCCAACCCGAACGACGTCGCGCGCGCGGTCCTCGCGGCGAACACGTGGGCCGTGCTCGCGCTCACGTGCCACATCGAACTATTCGTGCAGGCGCACTACGCGGAAACCATCATGGACGCCGACCTGTGCCCGCTGTTCAAGGACGTCTTCAAGTACCACTGGAAGGACGAAAGCCAGCACGTGGTGCTCGATGAGCTCGAATGGAAAGACGAGCATGCCCGCCTGTCCGCCGCCGAGCGTGACAAGTCGGTGGATGACCTGATCTCGCTCGTCGCGGCGGTCGACGGCATCCTTCAGGCCCAGTCCGCGGCCGACGTCGAGTACTTCGTCCGCCATACCGCGCAGTCGTATGGCGAACGCGACATCGCCGGGATCAGGTCGGTGGTGCTCGGCGCGTATCGCTGGCAGTACATCATCTCGGGCGTGCGGCATCCGCACTTCGGCAAGCTGCTGACGAGCATGACGACGCCGGCCCAGATGTCCCGCATACAGGCCGCGCTCGCGCCCATCCTGGCCGGGTAGTGAGACGGCGATGAGTATCCCCGGCCTAGGCCTTCTTCACGAACTCCGACTTCAGCGCCATCGCGCCGATGCCTTCGATCCTGCAATCGATGTTGTGATCGCCCTCGGAGATGAGGCGGATGCCTTTCACCTTGGTGCCCACTTTCACGACGGACGACGAGCCTTTCACCTTCAGATCCTTGATCACGGTGACGCTGTCGCCGTCGGCGAGCGGCGTGCCGAATGCATCGCGGATGACGGGCGTTTCCTCGGTCGGAGCGGCGGCCTCGGCTTCTTTCCATTCGTGTCCGCACTCGGGACAGACGAGCAGGGTGCCGTCGTCATACGTGAGTGCGGACGCACAATTCGGGCAGGGAGGCAGGCTGGACATGCCGCGATTGTGTCATACGGCGCGCTGCCGCCGCATTCTGGAAAGCCAACCTACCTGCGTAGTCGGCGCGCGCTGACGGGATCGCTTGCCGCGCGCTCCTAAGCTGCGGCGGTCCCTGCACATGAGGAGCGTCAACATGCCGCGCAAACGCCCCCGCGAACCCATCGCACCCGCGACCATCCCGGGCGAGCCGCTGGACCCGAAGATTCCGCCGGACGAGCAGCCTCAGCCGGACGAGGACCGCGAAGAGACGACGGAGGAGCGCGAGGAGACCGACGAGGAAAAAGCCGCGCGCGAATCGGAACCGGCCTTCGATCGCGCGACGACACGCGTTCCGCCGGGTTGACAGGTGAGCCTTCATCCAAGTAGTTTCACTTCCGTGCTCAACCTCGTCTGCAAGTATTACTTTTGGTCGCCACATCACGTGGAGGCCGGCGATTGAGCGCGTGTAGCTAACGACTCAAACGAAACGAGCCTCCCCAGCGGAGGCTTTTTTGTGCGCGTCCGCCGGGGAGGAACCCAAAGGACGCGAACATGCCCACACAAGCAAAGATACGACTCATCGAGCCGGCCGACGTGCCGGCGCTGCTCCAGATCATCGCGGACTCGCGCGCCGAGTACGGCATCGCGGACCGCGGTGTCGAACTACTCGAGGCGGCGGATCGCGCGCTGTACTCCACCTACCAGCGCCAGCGGTCGTTGTACTTCGTGGCCGTGATGGAGGGTGAGATCGTCGGTGGCGCGGGCATCGCGCCGCTCGCGGGTTCGGATCCGCTCACCTGCGAGTTGCAGCGCATGTACCTGCGCGCGGATGCGCGCGGGCGTGGCATCGGAGAGGCGCTGCTCGATCGGTGTCTCGCGGCCGCGCGGCAGCACCTCTACGTGCGCTGTTATCTCGAAACGGTGAAACAGATGCAGCCTGCGCTCGAGTTCTACGGGCGGCATGGATTCCGCAATCTGGATTCGCCGATCGGCCGTACGGGGCACCCGCACAACGATCGCTGGCTGCTCCGTCCACTGCGCGCCTCCGCGCGACGATGGACGAGCGGCCAGGTGGGGCATTGAGAATCAGCCGGGCGCCTGGCGCTTGATCTGCTTCTCGAGCTCTTCGAGCGCCTTGATCGCCTCTTCGTCTTCGCGGGCGAAGTCGCGCAGGTCTTCGGCGTCGATCTTCGGCTCGACCTTCACGCCGGCGTTCGGCACGCGCGTCTGCGGCGTCGGGTTGTGTTCGAGATCCTGCATGTGAATGACGGGCGTCTCGATGCGAGGTTCGCGCTCGTCGATCGGCTGCTGTCGTTGGGGCGTGGTCATCATTGCCTCCGCATTTGCGGATGTGACGGACAGCGTAGGGCGGGGCGCTTGCGCGCAATGATCAGTGAGCGCCCCGCCGGTCTGTCAGACCATCGCACGGATCTCTCCCCACTTTTTACACCGGCACCGCTTTCCCCACTATCGCAAGCGGCCCAGGTAGACAGGTCTGAAAAAAGCCGCGGCTCATCGCCGCGGCTCAACTTCCCTTCACATGCCCTTCACGCCAATCAAGCCTTCTCGATCTTCAGCTTCTCGCTGATCTCCACACCCATTCCCTTCACCGACTTCGCTTTCTGCGCGGCGTCGACCTTGTCGCCCGACTCGAACTCGTCGGTTGCCTCGGCCCACTGGGTCTTCATGGTTTCGAGGCCCGCCTTGGCGCCAGCGAACTCATTCTTGTCGATGCCCCAGGGCAGACGCTTCTTCTTGGAGAGCTCGTCGACGCGCGCCTGGATGGTGTCGACCATCTTCGGCACTTCGACGCTCAATGATTCCCATTCGGTGGTCGCGGCGGCGAGGGCGGCCTGGGCCTGTTCCTTGCCCGACACGATGGCCGCGCCGAGAGAATCCACGGCTTTCTGAAGCTGTGGTGCGCCGGCGAGCACGTCGTCGTATTCCTTGTTCTCGAGGCTGGTCTTGAGCCTCGCGATGTTGGACTCGACGCCTTTCAGGCCCTCGGGCGCGTAGCGCGCGGCGTCTTCCTTGATCGCGGCGAGCGAGGTTTCGACGTTTTCCAGCGCCTTCGTGGCGGTGGTCTTCTGCTGTGAGCAGCCGGCCGCGAGGGCCAGGACCGCGAGCAGCGGCAGAATGAACTTGGTTTGACGCATCGTTTTCTCCTTCCTCTGACAGAGCCGGACGAGCGGCCCTCGTGGCGGAGAAGTTTGTTAGGAATGTCGCGTGGAAGCTGCAAGCCTGTCAGCCCGCATGCTTGTAGGAATACGTGAGGTACCGCGCAGATGGCGACTGGCAGGGCGACGAATCCCTGGCCGGGAGCGGCCGTGTGACGGCCATTGGCGACAGATGGGGTCTGACCCCATCTATTCCCGGCTATTTTCCCGCGGCTTTCGCCTGCTTGATCCACACCCCTTGCTTGAGGGTAGTGGCGAACGCGGCGCCGACGATGCCGGCGTCCGCGCGCAACGAGCCTAACTTGAGCTGCGTCGGAACCTTGAGGTCGTCGACGAGATTCGGGTGGTCCGCGGTGATGCCGCCGCACAGCACGATGAGGTCCGGCCAGAACAACGCGTGCATGCGGGTGAGCACGTACGACAGCTCGGCCATGTAGTCATTCCACTCGAGCTTGCGCTCCATGCGTGCGCGGCCGGAGGCGCGCGCCTCGGCTTCCATGCCATCGAACTCGAGATGGCCGAGCTCGGTGTTCGGCACGAGCAGGCCGTCGACGAACAACGCGCTGCCGATGCCGGTGCCGAGCGCGAGAACCAGTACCGTGCCTTTCACGTCGCGCGCGGCGCCGAAGTGCACCTCGGCCAGGCCCGCGGCGTCGGCATCGTTGATCGCCACGACTTCGCGGCCGAGCTTGGCGGCGGCGGGCTCGGCGAGTGGCTGGCCGATCCATGACTTCGCGACGTTCGCCGCGGTGTAAACCGTGCCGCCGACTACGACGCCCGGAAAAGTTACGCCCGCGGGCAAGTGCTCGGCGCCTTCGGGCACGGCATCCGCCATGGCATGCATCATTTCACTGACGGCCGACATGGCCGGGGAAGGCACCGATCGCCGCTCACCGACGAGGCTGCCTTTTGTGAGGTCGACAACCGCCGCCTTGATGGAAGATCCGCCGATATCGATGCCGATTGCTTGTCGGTGCATTCCGCGTGTACTCGAAGCCAATGTGGTGCAGCGCGCCGAGGTGAACCCAAGCAACCTTGGTAATCCGTGCCCCCCGCACGCAGGGTGCATATGATACCGGTCTCGGAAGGCCGACATACTTCTTGCAAGGCATTGTCGGCACGTCATCGAAAATGTCCTGAAATGTCTCGTCGAAAATGAAAGGTAGAGCCAAGTGTTGAATGAGCCGCTCGTTTCGGGTGCGATCCTGCGGCGAGGGAGCCTGCGTTCGGCGATTTATGACCGGCTCACGCGCTCGCTCGGCAAGGAGCCGGAGACCGCGACGCCGCGCGACATATACGACGCGTTATCACTCGCTATCCGTGAGGAATTGTCAGCCCGCTGGCTAGCCACGCAGCGGCGCGTCGCGCGCGCGCGTGTGAAGCGGCTGTGTTACCTGTCGGTCGAATATCTGCCGGGCCGCTCGCTGGTCAATGCGTTGTCGAGCATCGACGGTGAGTTGATCGACGAGGCGCGCGCGGCCGTGGCGAGCATGGGACACGATTTCGACGCGGTCATCGCGCTCGAAGTGGATCCGGGATTAGGCAATGGCGGATTAGGGCGTCTCGCGGCGTGTTTTCTGGATTCGCTCGCGACACTGCAGTACCCGGCGACGGGTTACGGCATCCGCTACGACTACGGAATCTTCACGCAGACGATCGACGACAACGGCGGGCAGCGCGAATCCGCCAGCACCTGGCTGCGGCTGCACAACGTGTGGGAAACGCCGCGCTCGGATGCGCGTTACATCGTGCGATTCGGCGGGCGCGTCATCACGACGCAGGAAGTGGACGGGGTCATGCGCTCGCGGTGGATAGAGACGCAGGACATCCTCGCGGTGGGATTCGACCAGCTCGTGCCGGGCAATCGCTCGCCGACGGTGAATCATCTGCGGCTGTGGTCGGGCCGTGCGCTGCAGCCGTTCCATATCGAGAATTTCAACGCGGGTGAATATTCGGCCGCGGTGCGCGACCAGGTCGACGCGAAGAATCTCTCGCGCGTGTTGTATCCGGACGATTCGACGCCGCAGGGCAAGGAGTTGCGCTTCAAGCAGCAGTATTTCTTCGTGAGCGCGAGCATGCAGGACATGCTGGCGACTCACCTGGCCGAGGACCGCACGCTGGAGGAATTGCCGACGGCTCTCGCGGTGCAGTTGAACGACACGCATCCGACGCTGGCGATTCCCGAGCTGATGAGGTTGCTGATCGACCAGTACGACATGCCGTGGGCGGATGCGAGGGAGCTCTGCGGCAAGGTGTTCGGTTACACGAATCACACGCTGCTGCCCGAAGCGCTGGAAACCTGGCCGGTGGAGTTCTTCGAGCGGTTCCTGCCGCGGCACCTCGAGATCATCTACCGGATCAACGAGGAGTTCCTGCTCGAGGTCGAGAAGCGCTTCAAGGGGGATGGGGCCGCGAAGACGACGTTGTCGATCATCGGTGAGCACCACGGACGGCGCGTGCGCATGGCGCACCTGGCGGTGATCGGGTCTCACAAGGTCAACGGCGTCGCCAAACTACATTCGGACCTGATGAAGAAGACCATCTTCTCGGGGTTCGCGCAGATGTATCCGGACCGGTTCACGAACGTGACCAACGGCATCACGGTGCGGCGCTGGCTGAAGCAGTCGAACGTGCGGTTGTCGCGGCTGCTGACGGAGAGGCTGGGCTCGGCGTGGGAGAACGATCTCGAGGAGCTCGAGCGGCTGCGCTGGGCGGCGGACGATCCGCATTTCCGCGCGCAGTTCCGCGACATCAAGCGGCACAACAAGATCGCGCTGGCGGAGGAAGTGGATAGACGCACCGGCCTCGACATCAGCGTGGACACGCTGTTCGACGTGCAGGTGAAGCGTATCCACGAATACAAGCGGCAGCTGCTGAACATCCTGTACGTGATCACGCGCTACAACCGGATCAAGGCGAAGCCGGATGAGCACTGGGTGCCGCGCACGACGATGTTCGCGGGCAAGGCGGCGCCGGGCTACATGATGGCGAAGGCGATCATCCGGCTCATCAACAACACGTCGACGGTGATCAACCAGGATCCGGTGACGCTGACGAAGCTGAAGTGCGTGTTCCTGCCGGACTATGACGTGTCGCTCGCGCAATTGATCATGCCGGCGGCGGACCTGTCGCAGCAGATCTCGACGGCGGGGATGGAGGCTTCGGGCACCGGGAACATGAAGCTCGCGCTGAACGGCGCGTTGACCATCGGCACGCTGGATGGCGCGAACATCGAGATCCGCGATGCCGTGGGCGCGGAGAACGTCTTCATCTTCGGCATGACGGCCGATGAGGTCGAGGCGCGGCGCGCCGATGGTTACCGGCCGCGCGAGATCGTCGCTGCGAATCCCGAGCTCGCGAACACGCTCGACATGATCCGCAACGGTGCCTTCGGCGAGGGCGATCATGCGCGGCTCATCGTCGATAGATTGACGTCGGACGGCGAGCCGTTCCTGGTGCTGGCGGATTTCGCGGCGTACTGCGAAGCACAGGACCGCGTCGACGAGTTGTACCGCAATCACGATGAATGGAGCCGCAAGGCCGTGCTCAACACGATGTCGATGGGCCCGTTCTCGAGCGACCGCAGCATCCGCGAGTACGCCGACCGCATCTGGAAGATCCGCTCGGTGATGTAGTGGGGACAGATTTATTTATCGACGATATCTGTTTTCTGCTCCATCGATGGCGCGCATGCGCGATATCGTCAATAAATAAATCTGTCCCCGAAGGACCCGAAGGAAACGCTCATTAAAGGCAAGCTGACAAAATCGGAGATAGGGGCGCTGATCAGCGCGAGTCACCACGAGCCGCGGTCGCTGCTCGGGTATCACGAGTTTCCGCGGGCGGGTGATACGCCGCTGTGCGTGGTACGTGTGCTCGAGCCGGGGGCCGAGTCGGTTGCGGTGTTCTGGGAGGACGAGGGCGTCGGCAAGGCGACCGAGCTCAAGCGCATCCACGACGCGGGACTCTTCGAAGGCAACATCCGCCATCGCCGGCCGGTGGTTCCGTACAAGCTGCGCATCCGCTTCCAGGGCGGTCACGAGGTCGTCAAACACGACGCGTATTTCTTCTCGCACGAGCTCACCGACTTCGACCTCTATCTATTCGGCGAAGGCCGGCACTACAGCCTCTACAACAAGTTCGGCGCGCACCTGCGCGTGCGCGACGGCGTCGCGGGCACGCACTTCGCGGTCTGGGCGCCGAATGCCAAGCGCGTGAGCGTGGTCGGCGACTTCAATCTCTGGGACGGCCGCAAACACGCGATGCAGGCGCGCGGCAGCTCGGGTGTGTGGGAGCTGTTCGTACCCGGCATCGGCGAGGGCGCGACCTACAAGTACGAGATCCGCACGCGCCGCGACAACATCCTGCTCAAGTCCGACCCGTACGGCTTCTTCATGCAGAAGCGGCCGGAGACGGCTTCGATCGTGGCGTCGATCGACGGCTACGAGTGGGGCGACGCCCCCTGGATGAACGCACGTCCCAACACCGACTGGCGCCGCACCGCGATCAACATCTACGAAGTGCAGCTCGGTAGCTGGAAACACGCCTGGGATCGCAAGCCGCCGTTCTACACCTGGCAGGAAGCCGTCGAGCAGCTCATTCCCTACGTCGTCGACATGGGCTACACGCACATCGAGCTGATGGGCGTGGCCGAGCACCCGTTCGACGGTAGTTGGGGCTACCAGGTCGTCGGCTACTACGCGCCCACCTCGCGTTACGGATCGCCGAAGGACTTCATGTACTTCGTCGACAAATGCCATCAGGCCGGCATCGGCGTCATCCTCGACTGGGTGCCCGCGCACTTCCCGAAGGATTCCCACGGTCTCGCCGAATTCGACGGCTCCGCGCTGTACGAGCACGAGGACCGGCGCCTCGGCGAACACATGGACTGGGGCACGAAGATCTTTAACTACGGCCGCCACGAGGTGAAGAACTTCCTCGTCGCGAACGCATTGTACTGGCTCGAGCGTTACCACATCGACGGCCTGCGCGTGGACGCGGTCGCCTCGATGCTCTATCTCGACTACAGCCGCAAGGAAGGCGAGTGGGTGCCTAACCAGTACGGCGGCCGCGAGAACCTCGCCGCGCTCGCGTTCCTGCGCGAATTCAACACCGTCGCGCACGGCAACCATCCCGGCGTGCTGACGATCGCCGAGGAATCCACCGCGTTCCCCGGCGTCTCGCGTCCCGTCCACCTCGGCGGCGTCGGCTTCAGCTTCAAATGGAACATGGGCTGGATGAACGACACCTTGCATTATTTCGAGAAGGATCCTGTCTACCGCCGCCACGAACACAACAAGATCACGTTCTCGTTCATGTACGCGTGGAGCGAGAACTTCGTGCTGCCGATCTCCCACGACGAAGTCGTGCACGGCAAGCGTTCGCTGCTCGACAAGATGCCGGGCGACGAGTGGCAGAAGCGGGCCAACTACCGCCTGTTCATGTCGTACATGACCGCGCACCCTGGCAAGAAGCTCATGTTCATGGGGTCGGAATTCGGCCAGTGGCACGAATGGCGCGATCACGAACAGCTCGATTGGGGTCTGCTCGCGAAGCCCGAGCACCGCGGTCTCGCGGATCTCAACCGTGAGCTCGCGGCGCTGTATCGCCGCCTGCCGCAGTTCCACGCCAGCGACTGCGACGCGGGCGGCTTCCGCTGGAGCGACCTGCACAACGCGGACGAGAGCGTGTTCGCGTTCCTGCGGCAGGAGCACGGCTTCGCGCCCGTCCTCTGCGTGTTCAACGCCACGCCGGTGCCGCGAGCCGACTACTGGCTGGGCGTGCCCGACCTCGGCCGCTACGAAGTGATCTTCGATTCGGACTTTCCGGGCTTCGGCGGCTCGGGCTTCGCGGGCACCGGCACTTACGACGCCTTCCAGCACGAAGTGCACGGCTTCCCGTACGCGATCCGCGTGCGCCTGCCGCCGCTGGCCGCGCTCTATCTCAAGCGGAGCGGTTGATGAAGGAAGGCTCGCCGGACCGGCTCGGCGCCACCTTTACCGGCAACGGCGTCAATTTCGCGATCCAGTCGCGCGCCGCGACGCGCGTCGACGTCTGCATCTACGACGCGACGGGCGAGAACGAAACTGCGCGGCTCACGCTGCCGGGACGCACCGGCGCGATCCATCACGGCTTCGTCGAGCAGGAGCTCGCGCGCGTCGGCACGTTGTACGGCATCCGTGTGCACGGCCCGTACGATCCGCGCGAAGGGTACCGCTGCAACGCGAACAAACTATTGCTCGATCCCTGGGCGCGCGACATCGTGGGCGAGCCGAAGTGGGACCCGAGCATTCTCGGCTACGATCCCGCCGACCCGGAGGGCATCAAGCCCAGCCTCGTCGACAGCGCCGCCGCGATGCCGCGTTGCCGCGTCATCGACGGCGCCTTCGACTGGAATGGCGACAAACAACCCGCCGTGCCGTGGCGCGACACGCTGATCTACGAGCTGCACGTGAAGGGGTTCACGCAGAAACACCCGGACGTGCCGCCGGAATGGCGCGGAAAATACCTCGCGCTGACCGTACCCGCCGTGCTCAATCACCTGAAATCCCTCGGGGTGACCGCGGTCGAGTTGATGCCCATCCACGCGATGATGAGCGAAGGATTCCTGACCGAGCGCGGACTGACCAACTACTGGGGTTACAACTCCATGGGGTGGTTCGCCCCCACGCGCCGTTACGCCGTGAAGGACCCGGTGGTCGAGCTCAAGCAGGCGGTCAAGGCGTTGCACGCCGCGGGCATGGAGGTGATCCTCGACGTCGTCTACAACCACACCGCCGAAGGCAACGAACTCGGGCCGACGCTCTCGTACAAGGCCATCGACAACCGGGCTTACTACTTTCATCGGGCGGCCGACCGTCGTTTCTACGACGACGTCACGGGCTGCGGCAACACGGTGGCCTGCGATCACCCGATCGTGCAGGCCGACATCCTCGCGTCGCTGCGGTACTTCGTGGAGGAGTATCGTGTCGATGGATTCCGCTTCGACCTCGCCACCGTGCTCGGCCGCGATCGTTCCGGATACAGCGCGAACGCCGCGTTCTTCGCGGCATTACACGCCGATCCGGCGCTGACCTACGTGAAGCTCATCGCCGAGCCCTGGGACGTGGGCTTCGGCGGCTATCAACTCGGCAACTTTCCGCCCGGCTGGTCGGAGTGGAACGACCGCTACCGCGACACGATGCGCGCGTTCTGGCACGGCGGGCGCAGGATGTTAGGGGGATTCGCCGAGCGCTTCGCGGGTTCGTCAGACCTGTTCCGCCGTCATGGCCGCAAGCCCACCGCGAGCGTCAATTTCGTCGCCGCGCACGATGGATTCACGCTGCGCGACACGGTCTCGTACAACGAGCGCCACAACGAGGCGAACCTCGAGAACAATCGCGACGGGCACTCTCACAATCAGAGCTGGAACTGCGGCGTCGAAGGTCCGACCGACGATCCGCACATCGTCGCGCTGCGCCGCCGGCAGGTGCGCAACATGCTGACGACGTTGTTCTTCTCGCAAGGCGTTCCGATGCTGCTCGCGGGTGACGAGTTATATCGCACGCAGCACGGCAACAACAACGCGTACTGCCAGGACAACGACATGAGCTGGGTGGATTGGGCTGGCCTCAAGGACGACGACGGCTTGCTGCAGTTCGTGCGCGGGCTCGCGAGCATCAGGCGCGAGCATCCCGAGCTGCGCCGCGAGACGTTCCTCAAGGGCGCGATCCGCGCGAGCCACCGGGACATCTCATGGTGGCATCCGGACGGCCACGAGATGGCCGATCACGAATGGAACAACCCGGATCTGCGGCAACTGGCGATCGGCATCGGCGGCACGGCGGCGGAGCCGCACCTCATGCTGCTGCTGAATCCGACCGAGGCCGAATGCGAGTTCCGCGTGCCCGCCGTGGACGGAGGCGGATGGGAAGTGATCATCGACACCGCGCATCCGGTCGGCATCGTGCCGGAGCTGCTGCTTCCCGCCGGTCCGGTGAAAGTCGGTCCCTATCAGACATTGGCGCTGCAACGTGGCAAGTGACGCGCTCGGAACACTCGAACCGCTGATTCAGCGCCTCGCTCGGGCGCGCGGGCTCGGCGATGCGTATCACTCGTATCGCGGCGAGCTCAAACATTTCTCGCTCGCGACGAAGGCGGGCATCCTGCGCGCGATGCATTGCCGGCTCGACGATGCGACGGTGCTCGAAGCCGAGATTCGTGACTCGGAAGCCGCGCACCCGATCGGGTTGTTGGGCGACGTCGCCGTGCTGCGCAACGGCGCACGCGCCGCGCGCATCAACACGCCGGCGATCGAACAGAACGCGCTGCTGCGCTGGACCGTGCGGCTCGAGAAGGGCGGCGAGGTGACCGGCGAAGTACGCGCGTGGGATCTGCCCGAGCGCGGCTCGCACCAGCAGGACGGCCGCTGGTACGTCTTGCGCGATCTCTCACTACCCGAGGATCTGCCCACCGGCTATCACAAGCTCGAGCTCGACCTCGAGTTCGCGGGACCCGCGAGCTGTCCGCTCATCGTCACGCCCGAGAAGTGTTACGAGCCGCCCGAGCTCAAACGTGGTGACAAGCTCTGGGGCGTCGCGGTGCAGCTCTACACGCTGCGCTCGGATCACAACTGGGGCATCGGCGACTTCAGCGATCTCGCCGAAGTGCTGCGTCTCGCCGCGGAGGCCGGCGCGGGCTTCGTCGGCGTGAGCCCGCTGCATGCGTTGTTTCCCTCGGATGCGTCGCTGTATTCGCCGTATTCGGCGTCGAGTCGCCACGCGCTGAACGTGATGTTCATCGACGTCGGCGCCGTACTCGAGGTGCAGAGCTCGGCGCGCGCGCAGGCGCTCATGGGCGACCCGGGTTTTCGGGCGCGGCTGGCCGCGCTGCGCGGCGCGAGCCACGTGGACTATCCCGCGGTCGCGAGCCTCAAGATGCCGGTGCTCGCGGCGGCCTTCGACCGCTTCAAGACCGAGCATCTGCAGCGCCATACCGCGCGTGCGGCCGCGTGCCGCGCGTTCCTGCGCGAACGCGGCGAGACGATGCGCCTGCACATCCTGTTCGACGCGATCGACGGTCACCTGCGAAAGAAGCTGGGCACGAGCGCTGGGTGGCACAACTGGCCGGAGGAATACCGCAATCCTTCGAGCGAAGCGGTGCGCCGTTTCGCCCGGGAACACGCGGACGAGGTCGACTTCCACGGCTACCTGCAGTGGCTGGCAGCCGAGCAGTTAGGCGCGGTGCGCAAGCTCGCGCGGAACCTGGGCCTCGACATCGGACTCTACGGCGACTACGCCGTGGGTGTGAACGCCTCGGGCTCCGAGACCTGGTCCGATCAGTCGCTGTACTGCACGGGCGCCGCCATCGGCGCGCCGCCCGATCCGCTCGGCATCGCGGGCCAGGAGTGGGGCATTCCGCCGCAGGATCCGCGCGCGTTGCGGCGCGCGGGTTACGCGCCCTTCGTCGCGCTGCTGCGCGGCAGCATGCGATATTGCGGCGCGCTGCGCCTCGATCACGTGATGGCGCTGTTCCGCCAGTGGTGGGTGCCGCGCGGCATGAAATCGGTGGATGGCGGCTACGTACACTATCCACTCGAGGACCTGCTCGGCATCGTCGCGCTCGAGAGCCAGCGCCAGCAATGCCTCGTGGTCGGCGAGGACCTCGGTGTCGTCCCGGATGAGATCCGGCGCGCGCTGCCGCAGTTCGGCGTCTATCACTACAAGGTCGTGATGTTCGAGCAGCGCAATGGCGAGTTCGTCGCGCCGGTGTCGTACGTACGTCACGCGCTGGCCACGGTCACGACTCACGATCTGCCGACGCTGTACGGCTGGTGGAAGGGCCACGACATCGACATCTGGGAGCGGCTCGGCTTCTATCCACAGCCCGAGGACGCCGCGCGCGCCCGGGAGCAGCGGGTACTCGAGCGCGAACGGCTGCTGCGCGCCCTGCGGCGTGAAAATCTCTGGCCCGAGGATGGCGACGGGGTGCCAGAATATTCCGCCGGGCTCGCGCGTGCGGTGCACGTGTTCTTGTGCCGCAGCCGGGCCGCGCTGGTCACCATTCAACTCGAGGACATGATCGGAATGCTCGATCCCGTCAACGTTCCCGGCACGAGTAGTGAGTACTCGAACTGGACGCGCCGCATGACGGCGAGCGCGCGGGAGATATTCGCGCGAGATGACGTCCGGGAGCTCGCGGCCGCGATGTCCGCGGCACGCAGGGAACCGGAGATGTTGATCGCATGATTCCCCTGTTGCAGTCGCTCATCTATACCGCGCAGCGCGCCGGTGGCGCGATCATGGCCGTGTATGCGCAGGGGTTTTCAGTCAAGGAGAAGGCGGATTCGTCGCCGGTCACCATCGCGGACGAAGCCGCGGAGAAGATCATCCTGGAGGATCTCGCGGCCATCGCGCCCGACGTTCCCGTGGTCGCCGAGGAAGCGGTCGCCGCGGGCAAGGTGCCGGTGATCGCGGACAAGTTCTTTCTCGTCGATCCGCTCGACGGCACGCGCGAATTCGTGAGCCATCGCGACGAGTTCACCGTCAACGTGGCGTTGATAGAGGCCGGCATGCCGGTGCTGGGTGTCGTCTTCGCGCCGGCGCGACGCGAGCTGTTCTGGGGCGACGTACGCGCCGGCAGGGCCGGGCGCATCGATGCGGATCCGGACGGCACGATGCCATCGTTCGGCGCGCCGATCCGCGCGCGGGCCGAGCCGGCCGACGGTCTCGTCGCGGTCGCCTCGCGTTCGCACCGCACGCCCGAGACGGATGCGCTGCTCTCTAACTACCTTGTCAAGGAGTTCCGCTCGATCGGCTCCTCGCTCAAGTTCTGCCTCGTCGCGGCCGGCGAGGCCGACATCTATCCACGCATCGGCACGACCATGGAGTGGGACACCGCCGCGGGGCAGGCCGTGCTCATGGCCGCGGGCGGTCGCGTCACGGACCTCGACGGGGCGCCGTTCAAGTACGGCAAGCCGGGTTTCAAGAACGGCAACTTCCTCGCCCGGGGCCGCGCCCTGTGAGCCGGGCCCCGTGAACGATACCCGCGCCCGCGGCGCGGACTACGCGCGTCTCGTGGCGGTGCCCGCGATCTGGGGCGGTACCTTCGTGGGCGGCAAGATCGTCGTGGCTGCGCTCACACCGCTCATGGGTTCCTTCGCGCGGTATGTGATCGCCTGCATCGCGCTGCTGGTCGCGGCGTTCGCGCTCGAAGGCGGTTTGCCGAAGCTCTCGCGCCGGCAGTGGATGGGCACGTTCGTGCTCGGCCTGTTCGGCGTGTTCGCCTACAACCTGTTCTTCATGGGCGCGCTCGACCGGCTGCCCGCGAGCCGCGCGGCGCTCATCATCGCGCTGAATCCCGCGATCACGATCGCGATTTCCGCGGTGGCGTTGCGCGAGAGCCTGAGTCCGCGGCGCTGGTTCGGCGTCGCCATCGCATTGCTGGGGGTCGCCATCGTCGTTTCGCGCGGCGACCTGACGAGCCTCGCGCATGGCAGCCTCGGTCTCGGCGAGCTGCTGATGTTCGGCGCGGTGACCTCCTGGGCGTTGTACACGGTGGTCGGCCGCAAGGTGCTCGGCGGTTTGTCGCCGCTCGCCGCGACCAATTACGCCGCGTTGTGGGGCACGCTGATGTTGGGCGCGATCTCGGCGCCGCAGTTCGCGACGTTGTCGGCGGACCAGTTCGACTGGCGCGTGAACGTCTCGCTGCTCTATCTCGGCATCTGCGGCACGGCGCTGGCCTTCGTGTGGTACTACATGTCGGTCAAGCGCATCGGCGCCGGCCCGACCAGCATCTTCAACAATCTGGTGCCCGTGTTCGGCGTCGCGATCAGCGTGTTGTTGCTGGGCGAGCAGTTGCTGGTCTCGATGCTGGTCGGCGGAGCGGTTACGATTGCCGGCGTCATGATGGTGTCGAAAGCCTAGGAGGCGCATGTCCGTTCTGACCATCACGCCGCAGCTGCGCACGACGAATCTGGACAGCAGCATCCGCTTCTACACGGAGAAGGTGGGGCTCGAGCTCGAGTTCCGCCACTCGGATTTCTACGCGGGTATCCGCTCGGATGACGGCGCGTTTCACCTAAAGCGGGTCGACGCGACGGATCCGTCGGTACCCTTCGTCAGGGATGGAGGGCACCTGCATCTCTATCTACGCGTGGGCGATGTCGATGCGTTCGCGGAGCGCCTGCGCGCGGCGGGTGTCGAGCTGATCCAGCAGCCCTGCAACACCGACTGGCAGACGCGCGAGCTCGTGTTCGAAGACGACCAGGGGCACACGATCTACGCCGGCATGAGGTTGTGAACGTCCGCGAGATCGCGCCGGGCGAGATCGAGCCGCTGGTGCAGATCTGGCTGCGGTCCGTGCGCGCGACGCAACCTTCGCGATGTCGAACCTTATCCCGGGTTTTCCGTGCCAGGCACCGTCTTCAGTTCGCCGTAGAGGCGCACCATGTTGTCGAGGTGTTGCTTGAGGACGGGGTAGTTAGTTACGCGCATCGGGATGTCGAAGACCTTGCCTTCGGCGGCGTGAATCTCGAGAACGCCGTCGGTGGCGCGCTCCGCGAGCGAGCGGATGTCCTCCCAGCGCATCGCGCCGACCCGTAATCGCCCGAAGCGTTTGCCGGGCGCGCGTGAAGTCAGGCCCGTGGTATCGCAGCGCACCGTGAAGCTGCGCATCAGCGACAGCGCAGCGAAGGCCACGGCGAACGCGCCGGCGACGGCGGCGGCCACCCAGGGATTGAAGGGCCTGCCGAGCAGGAAAGCCACGGGACTCTTGAGGCCGTCCGCGACCGCGAACAGGCATACCGCGGTCGCGACCACACCGGCGGCCGCGGTGAGCACCATCGGCACGAGCGGTACGTGAAACTCGAGTACCGGATCGCGCGCCCGCCGGCCACGATCGCGATGGGTCGCCATTTCGCGCGCGATCTCGAGCATTTCCGGCGAACTCAGGCGTTGTTTGAGCTGCGCGAGCTCGGCCCGGGTCGCCTCGTCGGTCGCCTCCGACATCGCACGGTCGATGTCGTTCAACAGTTGCTTGTGCTCCATGGGCGGGTCGGTCATCGCGCAACAGTATCGCCGAATTCGTCTCCGTTGTTGCGCGGCGCTACACTCGGCGGCGCATGACGCACGAACGGGTAAATACCTATACGCACTGGATCGGCGGCAACGCCGTGGCCGGCACATCCGGCCGCGCGGCCGATGTGTTCAATCCTTCGCTCGGCGTCGTGGCTTCGCGAGTCGCGCTCGCGTCGGAGCCCGAGGTCGATGACGCGGTGCGCGCGGCGCGCGCGGCATTTCCCGCGTGGGCGGCGACGCCGGCGCTGAAACGCGCGCGCATCCTGTTCCGCTTCAAGGAAATCCTCGAGCAGCGGCGCGCGGACCTTGCGACGATCATCGCCTCGGAGCACGGCAAGCTCGTGAGCGACGCGGCGGGAGAAGTCACGCGTGGACTCGAAGTCGTCGAGTTCGCGTGTGGCGCGCCGCATCTCACGAAGGGTGAGTTCGCGGACAACGTCGGCACCGGCATCGACAGTTACAGCCTGCGCCAGCCCGTGGGCGTCGCGGTCGGCATCACGCCGTTCAATTTCCCGGCGATGGTCCCGATGTGGATGTTCCCGATCGCACTCGTGTGCGGGAACACGTTCATCCTCAAGCCCTCGGAGCGCGACCCCGGCGCGGGTCTGCTGCTCGCGAAATGGCTCGCGGAAGCGGGGCTGCCGCCCGGCGTGTTCAACGTCGTCAACGGCGACAAAGTCGCGGTCGACGCGCTGCTGCGGCATCCGCAGGTGGACGCCGTGAGCTTCGTGGGCTCGACGCCGATCGCCGAATACGTGCAGCGCGAAGGGACGGCGCATGGCAAGCGCGTACAGGCGCTGGGCGGAGCCAAGAATCATCTCGTGATGCTGCCGGACGCGGACGTGAACCTGACAGCCGACGCGTTACTGGGCGCGGCGTATGGCTCGGCGGGCGAGCGTTGCATGGCGATCTCGGTGGCGGTCGCCGTCGGCGACGCCGCCGCGGACAAGCTCGTCGCGACGCTCGCCGAACGTGTGCGCAAGCTGCGTATCGATCACTCGCAGAATGGCGATGCGGACATGGGGCCGCTCATCACCGCCGCGCACCACGAGCGCGTGTGCGGGTACATCGACGCCGGCGTGCAGGAGGGGGCGAAGCTCGTGGTCGACGGCCGCGGCTTCACGCTGCCGGGATATGAACGCGGATTCTTCCTGGGCGGTAGTTTGTTCGACGGCGTGCGGCCCGGCATGCGCATCTATCGCGAGGAGATCTTCGGGCCCGTGTTGTGCGTGGTGCGCGTGCCGACGTTCGCCGAGGCCGTGCGGCTCGTGAATTCACACGAATTCGCGAACGGCACGTCGGTGTTCACGCGCGACGGCGGCGCGGCGCGTGAGTTCGTGCAAGCGATCGAAGTCGGCATGGTCGGCGTCAACGTGCCGATCCCGGTGCCGATGGCGTTCATGAGCTTCGGCGGCTGGCGTCGTTCGAGCTTCGCCGATCACGCGATGCATGGCATGGAAGGCGTGCGGTTCTACACGCGACTGAAAACGGTCACGAGCCGCTGGCCGGATTCGGCGCAGGCCGCCGAGTTCGTCATGCCGACGATGAAATAGCCATGTCACCCGCCGCGCGCGCCGTCGTCGCCGGGTTGATGTTCGCCGCGGGCCCGGCGTTCGCGGCCGAGACGGTGAGCTTCGAGACGGAGGACGGGGCGAAGATCTACGCCGACTTCTATCGGGGCGGCGATCGCGGCGTGGTGCTCGCGCATGGCGGCCGCTACACACGGGCGAGTTGGGAGCCGCAGGCGAAGGAATTGCGCGCGCGGGGATTCACGGTGCTCGCGCCGGATTTTCGCGGCTACGGCAACTCGGTGGGGCCGGGAAAGGAAGACCCGCTGTCGGCGCCACTCCATCTCGACCTGCTCGCGGCCGTGCGCTACCTGCGCGATCGTGGCGTGCGCAGCGTCGCGATCGTCGGCGGTAGTTTGGGCGGGATGGCGGCGGGTGATGCGCTGCTGCACATGAAGCCCGGCGAAATCGATCGCGTGGTGTTTCTCGGGTCGCGCGCGACGCTGTCGGGCGGCGACGTCTCGAAGATGCCGGGGCGCAAGCTGTTCATCGTGGCGCGCGATGACGTGCAGGGCACGAGCACGTTGCGGCTCACGGGCATCCGGCGGGATTACGAGTCTGTGCCCGAGCCGCGCGAGCTGATCGTCGTCGACGGCGCCGCACACGCGCAGGCGTTGTTCGACACGGTGCAGGGTCCGGACGTCTTCACGGCCATCGAGAAGTTTCTCGGCGCGGAGTAATACGCGCCCGCGCGAGGCAAGCCGCAAAGCTGCGCATTCCCGGCGATTAATCGGATTCACCGCGACGGCGCGCCGCGGTTCAATGGCGCATGGACGCAGGGAAGCGCAAACCCACGACGAAGCACGAGCGAATTGCGACGGCGCTCGTGGCCGTGCTCGTGGCGATAGGCCTGTGGCAGTCGTATGGCGTGCTGCTCGAAGAGCGCGACGGGTTGCCGATGCGGGTCGAGCCATGGTGACGGGAAACCTGGCCGAGGCGCTGGGCGTGATGCTCGCGACGGCGCTGCTCGTGGCATTTCCCGCGCTCGCGGCCTGGCGGCGCGTCGCGCGCAGCCGGGAAGACAGCGAAGTCGCGGTGGCTTTGCAGTCCTTCGCGATCGCGCAGCGGCGCGAGGCGGAGGCGACACGGGATCCGGAGCTCGCGGCGCGCGTCGCGCGTTTGTCGGAGCGTGTGCCCGAATCGCGCGCCTTTCTGTTCGCGTTGGAGCTCACGCGGCTGGGTCCGGCGATGCTCGCGGACGCGGCTCAGCGCCTCGGGCTGCGGTTGCGGCGCCGCGTCGCATTCGAACGCAAGATGCTGGCCCGCACGCGCTCGGGGCTGCGGCGCGCCGCGGTCGCGGCCGCGCTACCGGCGCTTCTGTGGGCGGGATTGCTGGCGTTCGACGTGCGCGTGCCGGATTCGGCCCTGTTGTTCGTGCTGCTGGTCGAATGCGCGGGCTGCTACCTGCTCTGGCGCATCACGCGCGCCGCGGTATGAGTCATGGGAGACCTGCCGGCATTCGTGCTGCTCGCCGCCGGCGCCGGAATCGTCGCGCTCAGCGTGTTCGGCTTTCGCGGCCTCGCCGAAATCCGCGATGCATTGCGCAACGGCGAGCTGACGCGGCTCGATGCGCCGGATCGCTGGACCCTCACGCGTGCTTCTGGCGGCGCGCTCGTCGCGGTACCGGTGATGGCCGCGACGAATTCGCTGGGCACGATCGGTTTGCTGGCGGCGTTGCTGGCCGGTGCCATCGGATACGCGGCCGCGCCGCAGTTCCTCGGGTCGGCGCGTCGCCGGGTGGAGCGGGAGATGCTGGACGACCTGCCGCTGCACCTCGATCTGCTCGCGCTCGCGCTCGAAGGCGGCAGTAGTCTGTCGACCGCATTCGTCGCGTGCGCGGAGCGTGCACCCGAGGGCGCGCTGCGGCGCGCGTGGCTGCGGGCGATCGCAGAGCACGGCGTCGATGCCGAACCGCTCGAGATCCTGCGCGCGCTCGAGCAACGCGTCGGTCTCGCGCCGATGCGCTCGCTGCTGCAGGCGTTGCGCGCCGCGCAGAAGCTCGGCGTCGAATTCGCGCCGGTGTTGCGCGACAAGGCGCGCCAGTGCGCGGCCCAGCGATTCGCGCGCGCCGAGTACGTGGCGCGCGCCGCACCACTCAAGCTCTGGGCGGCGTTGATGTTGTGCCTCGCGCCGTGCAGCGTGGTGGTGCTGGCGTACCCGATGGCGCGAATGCTCGCGCTCGTGATGGGAGGGTAGTCAGTGAGTCAGGAGTCGGACAGGGATCGCCGTTTGATGGGCGTGTTGGCCTCGAGAGCCAGCAGGTCTTCCGGCCGGTCGATGTCGAGCTCCGCGCTGGGCATCGGCAGGCGTACCAGTCGATCCAGGTGCCGCTGCAGGAGCGGCTGCGCGCCGCGATCGCCGCGCAGCTCGTTGAGCTCGCGAAAGCACCAGCGCGGAAAGATCGCCGGAACGCCGATATTGCCGGCGTACTGGGCCACGGCGATCGAATTCGGATTGCGCTTCCAGGCGCCCACGAGCCGGCGCAGATCCTCGGTCGTCACGGCCGCCTGGTCCGCGAGCACGAACAACACGGCGTCGGCCGCTTGCGGCGCATGGGCGACGCCTTCGCGAATCGAGCTGGCGATACCTTCGGCCCAGTTGCGGTTGATCGCAACGGCGGCCGGCGTGTGTTTGAGCAGCGGCGCGAGCTCGCCCGCGTGCGCGCCGAGCACCACGGTCACCGAGTGACCGGCGAGCTCCACCGCGCGACTCACCACGGTATGCATGAGCGGGCGGCCATTGACGCGCACGAGTTGCTTGGTGGAGCCGAATCGCGTCGAGGCGCCCGCCGCGAGCACGACCACGTGGACGTGGCTGGCGTCGGGTGACGGGGAGTCGGACATCGGGTCCTAACGTCGGGTCAGGAACCCGATTGCGATCGACGCCACGGCGCAGATGCCGAGCACGATGCCGGTCTTGGCCGCCACTTCCGTGAACGCCGCGCGCGGAATCACGTCGAGCACCGCGAGGATTGCGACCAGCGCCAACAGGACGATCGCGAGACTCACGAACAGGCGCGCCGTGGCGCCCAGGGCGCGAATTCCGGAATCGGTCTTCTGCGGTTCGAGATTCATGGGAGAGCCATATTAACGTCGCCCGCCCGTGACGGTGCGCCCCCGAACGTTAAACGGGTCGCACTTGAGGTGACATTTTTGCCGTCCGCCGTGCGCCAGCGCACGCCCGGGGACGCCGTTTGCGGTTAATTTTCGCCTGTTGAGTTCACGCCTTTTCAAAGGGTTAGCGAGACCGTGAGCGGCACCCAGTTCTTCCAGCGACAGGACACACAGCGCAAATACACCCGGATTCTCGTGGGCGGGTTCATCGCGGCATTCCTGGTCGTGATCCTGGTGATCAATCTCATCGTCGTCGTGGGCTTCGGCGTGCATCCGCGCGAGCTCGCGAACAACCCGGCGATCGTGTTCTGGATCTCGGGCGGGGTCGCCGCCGTCATCCTGTGTTCTTCGCTCTACAAGGCCTCGCAGCTGCGCGCCGGCGGCGCGGCGGTGGCGCGCTCGCTGGGTGGCGTACCGGTCACCGCGCAGGACGCCGACCTCAAGCGGCAGCGCCTGCTCAACGTGGTCGAGGAAATGGCGATCGCGGCGCGCATCCGCAAACCGCAGGTCTTCGTGTTGCCCGACGAGGAGGCGATCAACGCGTTCGCGGCGGGTCATTCGCCGGACGAAGCGGCGGTCGCGGTGACGCAGGGCGCGCTCGACGCGTTCGATCGCGACCAGCTACAGGCCGTCATCGGTCACGAGTTCAGCCACATCCTCAACGGCGACATGAAGCTCAACATGCGGCTCGCCGCGTGGATCTTCGGTCTGTGGGTGATCACCGACATCGCGCTGCGCATGCTGCGCGGACGCAGCCGCGGGAAGGACGCGGCGCGGCTCAAGATCATCGCGCTCGGAATCTTCATCGCGGGCAGCGTCGGGATGCTCGCCGGCCGGCTGCTGCAGGCCGCGATCTCACGTCGCCGCGAGCATCTCGCGGACGCCTCGGCGGTGCAGTTCACGCGTAATCCCGGCGCGCTGCAGAGCGCGTTCATCGCGATGGCGGCCAATCACGCCGGCACGCGCCTCGAGCACGAATCCGCCGCGGGCGTCGCGCACATGTTCATCGCCGCGAGCGAACCGGCCTGGGCGTCGAAGTTCGGCGGCTCGTTGTTCGCGACGCATCCCTCGCTCGAGCAGCGCGTGCGCGCGCTCGATTCGCGCGTGACGCCGAGCCGTTTCAAATCGCTGGTGAGCGAGGAGCGCCGCCGGCTCGTGAACAAGCAACTCGCCGAGGAAGCCGCCGCGGCGGGCGAGCCGCCACCGCCGCCGACCGCGACGCTGGAGATCGGACCGTTGGGCATGGCGAATCCGGTCATTGCCGGCGTGGTCGCGGATGCGGCCATGGCGGCGGCCGAGCCTGCCGCGGGTGTGGCACCGTCGGATTCGAATTCGGCTGTGTTGGAGCTGACCACCGCGCCGGCGCCTGTCGCCGGGCCCGCGACTGGCACAAGCGCTGGCGCCAGCACCAGCAGCACGCGCTTGCCCCAGGACTCCGGACTCTCACTGTCCGACACGATGACCAGCGGCGTGCGCAAACTCGGCGGCCGCGTGCTGGCTCCGGACGTGTTACGCAATCGCCTGAGCGACGAACAACAGCATGCGATCGTCTCGGCGGTCGCGCAGATCGAAGGCTCGCTCGAAGCCGTGCAGGGCGCCTTCGTCGCGGCGATGCTCGCGTCGGAGCCGGCGAAGTGGCGCATGCAGCTCACCAAGCTCGCACCCGTCCTCGGCATCGAACTACTGAAGGAAACGCAGGCGCAGATCCCGCGTATCGCGCATCTCGCGCCGGCAGCGCGCCTGCCCATGCTCGTCGATCTCCTGCCGCTGCTCGATGGCCTGGACGCCGCGCAGCGCAAACGCCTGCGTGCGGTGGCGCGTGCCTTCGCGCCGACCGTCGCGACCGGCGACATGTTGCGCTTCGCGGTGACGCGGATGCTCGAGAAGCGGGTCGCGAAGGCCGCCCGAAAGACACCGGAGAATGTCGAGGAAACACCGCCGCCCGTGCCGCTGCCCGAGCGCGCCGCGGCCGTCTGCGAGTCGTACGCGGGCCTCGCGCGATGCCGTTTTCCCACCGGCAACCTGGGTCTTAACGCGTATCGGGCGGGACTCATGGGCCTGCTGCCGCCGCCGAAGTGGGCGCCGTATCCCGAACTACTCGCCACGCCCGCGCAGTTCGACGCCGCCATCGCCGGCGTCGCGCAGATTCATCCGACCGGCAAGCGCGCTTTCGCGGAAGGCATGGTCCGCGTGATCTCGGTCGGTGGGCATCTCACCGTGCCACAGGTGGATCTGCTGCGCGCGATGTGTCTGCTGGTCGATTGTCCGGTGCCGGTGCTGCCGGATGATGTGGTGTACGCCGGATCCGAACTCGCGCCCGCGACTCAGGCGAACGCGCGGTAGAGCATCCGCGCGCCCACCAGCAGCAGGAAGAAGCCGAACGCCTGGGAAAGCCGGCGGCGGCTCAGCTTGTGCGCGACCCGCGCGCCGAGCTTCGCGGTCAGCATCGATCCGGGCGCGATGATCGCAAGGCCGACCAGGCTCACGAATCCGACCGTCGCCCAGGGCAGATCGACCGGTGGGTCCGCCAGTAGATAGGCGATCGTCCCCGGGATGCTGATGAAGATGCCGAAGAACGCGGCCGTGCCGACCGCGCGATGGATCGGGTAACCGCACAGGTTCAGCGTGGGCACGGTCAGCGTGCCGCCGCCGATCCCCATCATCGCCGAGAGCGCGCCGATGAGCGTGGCCAGCGCGCCGCCGCCCACGCGCCGCGGCACGTCGCGTGCGAAGCGCAGGTCGTCGAACGGCAGCAGCATCTTCGCGGCGATCAGCAACGCAACGGTGCCGAACACGCCCGTGAGCACGAACAGCGGCGCGTGCGAGGCGAACAGGCTGCCGAGGATCGCGCCAATCACGATGGGCGCGCCCCAGCTTCTCGCGAGCTGCCAATCCACCGCGCCATGTGAGTGGTGCGTGCGCGCCGAGCTGATCGAGGTCGGAATGATGGCCGCGAGCGAGGTCGCGACCGCGACGTGCATGCGGTAGTCAGCCGGGACGTCCGCGAAGCGCAGCGCGTACTCGAGCACCGGCACCGTGACGATCCCACCGCCCACCCCGAGCATCCCCGCGACGAACCCGGCGATCAGCCCGGACACCGCGAGCACGACGATCAGCGGCAGCAACTCCTCGATCACCGACTTCCACCGGTTTTCGGCGCCAGGCACCGTCGACCGGTAATCCCGGGATTTCCGTGCCAGGCACCGACCGTCATCGCGCGGTCTCGGTGAAGGGGCGGCCGGCGCGGCCGTTCAGGAAGGCGTGGACTTCGCCGACGATCGACAATGCGATGGACTCGGGCGCGCGGCCGCCGATGTCGAGTCCGACGGGGGCACGCAGGCGCTCGCGCAGGGGCTCGGCGTCGGGGCCGAGGTCCTGCAGCAGCTTCTCGCGGCGCGCGGCGGGGCCGAGCAGGCCGACGTAGGGCACGGGGCTATGCGCGAGGGCGCGCAGGTAATTTTCATCCGATTGCAAATGGTGGCTCATCACGATGGCCGCCGAGTAATCCGCAAGCTTCACGGCCGCCGCGAGTTCGGTGGTGCGCGACTCGACCAGTTTCACCGACGCCGGAAAGCGCGCCTGTACGAGATAGGCGGCGCGATGATCGACCACGGTCACGCGCCAGCCGAGGAAATCGGCGAGCTCAGCCACGGGGCGCGCATCCGGACCGCCGCCCAACATCAGCAGGCGCGGGGGCGGGGCGTACGTGGTCACGAACAGTTCGACGTCGAGCTTGGGCGTACGGACGATGCTCGTCGAGCTCACGCGCGTGATCGTGTCGTGTATCTCCCCCAGCCGCGGTTCTTCGTCCACGAATTCCTGGCGCAGCTCACCTTCGGCGATGAACGCGATGCCGGGCTCGATGTTCGGCTCGTTGCTCCGGACCACGAGCGCGATGCGAGCCGGGTAACCGTTCCGCCACGCGTTCGCGAGGTAGGGAATGGGCTGCCAGCCATCTGCCTCGCTGACGCGCGTCAGGATGACGTCCATGGCGCCCTCGCAGCCCGCGCCGAGCCCGAACAGCTGATCCGTGCTGCTGCGCAGGTCGTAGCTCACGATGCGCGCCGTGCCCGTTCGCGCGACCTCACGGGCATGCTCAGCCAGGTCGCCTTCGAGGCAGCCGCCGGACAGCAGCCCCGCGTATTCGCCATGGGAAGAGATCAGCATCTGGGCGCCGGGCTTGGCATAGGTCGAGCCACCGGTGCGGATGACGGTGGCGAGCACGAGGGGCTCGTTCGCGAGGCGCGCTCGCTCGTACAGGGGCAGAAGCCGGTGGAGACTCATCGGTGTCGCAAATATATGCAATCCCGGGTCTCCGTGCTTGCACCCGTAGGGGTGCAACTAGTAGATTTGCCGGGCTTTTTTGCACCCTCCAGGTCCCAATCCTTCATGCCAGCTTCTGACCCTGCCGCCTGGGTCGTACACAAATTCGGCGGTTCTTC
>JAEZCR010000145.1 GCA_023433465.1 Pseudomonadota bacterium
CACGGGGGAAGTCGTGTGCGGCGCGAAGAAGCGAACACCGGGGAAGAGTTGTTCGCGATTCTTTTTGAAGTTCGGGCCACCCCCTCGAGACCGCGCGGCCGGCTCGATGGCGCGCGGTTGCGGATGCGGTATGCCTTACCTCGAAGCCTTGACGGACTGGATCGCGGTGAGCTGGGCTCGAGCGAGCCGCGCATCGATCGGCGCGAAACTCACGGTGCCGCCGCGGCGTCGCTTGACCAACATTCCCGCCAGCGCCGGCCGCGTGCTCGCGACACCCTGCGCATGGGGAAGAATCAGCGTCACTGTCGATCTCTCCATCACGGGCTGGAGTAAAGCAACGCCTGTGCCAGCTGGACGATCCTTTCTGGATCAGGCACTTAGGGGGGTGCTGAACTTAAGGGGACACGCCGGAGTGACGCGCAGCGTCACTATGTGACGCGGTCGATCCCCGGAATGTTAGTTGGTGCCGACGTTTTGTCAGGTAGTCAGCGCGGGATGATCACGACGCAGGCCTTGTCGGCCGCCTTGAGTCCACCGCACACCGCGCGCGCCTGCGCTTCGTCGCGCACTTCCGCCTGCAGGCGGTAGATGGGCTTGCCCGATGCCTCGCCGACCACCACGCGCGGACTCAGGCCATCGAGCGTGCTCGACGCCGCCGACTGCAGCTTGGTCCACTCCGCGTTCGCGCGCTCGGCCGTCGAAAATGCGCCGAGTTGAACGCCGAAACCCGAGCTGTTCACCGAGTCGGCGGGTGATGAGACGCCGGGTTGGGGAAGATCCGGGCCCGCGCCGGGGGCGCCGGCGTTGACGCCATTCGCCGCGGCCGCACCGGTTACGGGCGCCTGCGCCGTGGCGAAGTTGTCGATGCGCACCTGCGCTTCGCCCGCCCACTTTCCGCCGGGATGCTGCGCGAGGAACTGGTGATAGGCCTCGAGCGTGTCGGTCTCGGCCGCTCCGCGCCAGTCCTTCTCTTCGGCGAGCTGCTGGAGCCGTTCGCGCGCGGCGGCGACCTTCGCGGACTCGGGATGCGCCGAGATGAATTGCGCATACGACTCGGGAGAATCCGCTGCCTGCGCCGATCGCCAGTCGCTCTTCTCGCGGCTGCATCCGGCGAGGACGAGCAACGGGATTGCGAACACCGTCACGAGAGTACGATTGCTCATTGGATTATTGTAAACGCGGTCCCGCCCCCCGGAGTGAACACATGAGCGACGAACCCAAACGCAGGCTTGCCGATCGACTGGGCATGTCGCCAACCGTGATTTCCGAGAGCACGACCGTCGTCGGGGACGTGGAGACCCACGGGCCGCTCATGGTTTCCGGCCACGTGCGCGGCAACGGCCGCATTGGTGGGACCCTCAGCGTGGGCAAGTCCGCGCATTGGGAAGGTGATATCGCAGCGCGCCAGGCGGTGCTCGCCGGCAAGGTCACCGGCAAGATCGTCGTCGAGGACAAACTCGAGATCAGCGCCAGCGCGGTGATCGTCGGCGAGATCGTCGCGAAGGTGCTGGCGATCGCCAACGGCGCGCGCATCGAGGGCGAGGTGACCGTGACGAGCGGCAAGCCCATCCTCAAGTTCGAAGAGAAGCGCGCCAGCTGAAATCGGGGACAGAAATCGGGGACAGATTTATTTATTGACGATATCTCGATCGTCGCGATTCGTGCGACGGCCGTCGTCGATATCGTCAATAAATAAATCTGTCCCCGATTTCTGTCCCCGATTTCAGTTGCAGGACGTCAGCGAGTTCACCCAGCTCGTCAGTAGTTGCACGCCCGCGGTGTCGATCGTGTGTTTCGACAGCGGCGGCATCGCGTCCGCGCCGATCCGATTCACGCGTGCCACGACGACCGACCGCGCCGCCGAACCCGGCGCGATGAGCCGCGGATCCGAGATCCCGAGCGCGCCGAGCTGCGGATTCACGTTGCAGGTGTTCGTCGCCGACAGCGCGGTGGTGTAGCGCAGATCGATGTCCGAGGGCGTCGGGCCGCTCGGCCGATGGCAGTTCGCGCAATTCGTATGTAGATAGGCCCGCGCGCGCGCGCCGAGCGCGGCGCCGCCGAAAGGATCCGGGATCACCGGGAGCTGCGCCGGCGGCTGCGACAACGGTGGCGTCAGCACGTCGATGGCCTGCAGCGTCAGGAGCTGATTGGCGGTGCGCCCCGTGGCCTGATACTGCAGATCGCCGTTGAGCTGCCCGATCTCGAGGCCGAGCGACCGGCCGGCGGCGGCGCTGTGGCATTGCAGGCATTGCTCCTCGCTCGGGAACTGCCAGGTCTGTCCCGCGATCTGCACCGTCTTGCCGCCACTGACCCGCGTGGCCTCCGTGCCGCCCGCGTTCCATTCATATGTGTAGCCGGCCCAGTTGCCGTCGTTGTGACGCATGAAGAGCCGTGTTTCGACGAGCTGCGTGCCGAGACTGAAGTTCTTCATCAGCACGCTGCCGCTCGGGAAATCGAAATCATCGTTCGTCGCGATCGAAATCCGCGCCGCGTCCGGCAACGCGAACCAGCGGCTCTTCGCGGCGCCGTCCGAGTAGAAAGGCGCGTTCGGCGCGTACGGAATGAGTCCGCCGGCCGGCTGCGCCGGATTCGCCGGGTTCACGCATCCGGTCTCGGACAACAGGTTCGGCATCTCGCGTCCGGACGTACTGCCTTGAACGAGCCGGTGCAGCGTGCCGCCGTAGTGCACCACGTACACCTCGCCCGCCGAGTCCTGCCCGAACGCGGAAATCTGCAAGCCCGTGGAGAGACCGGGGCCCATCGTCATCGTCGGCGACGTGTCACGCGCGATGTGCCACACCGTGCCGGAACCGAAATCGCCGAACACGTAGCGACCGGAGAGCGCGGGAATCGCCGTTCCGCGATACACCACACCGCCGGTTATCGAAAAGCCGCGGTTGTGATCGTATTCGGCCACCGGCTCGATGGAGCTGCCGATGTTCGGCCCGCAGGTCGCGGCGGTGTGATTGTCGAACGCGTGCGCGCCTTCGCGGCAACGCCAGCCGTAGTTGCCGCCGCGCGTGACCAGGTCGACTTCCTCGTACGTGCCTTGGCCGACGTCACCCAGCCACAGTTCGCCGCTGCCGCGATCGAAGCTCCAGCGCCACGGATTGCGGAAACCATACGCCCAGATCTCCGGGCAGGTCGCCGAATCGCTCGTGCCGTTGACATTGCAGCGCGCGCCGCCGGCGTAAGGATTGTCGGACGGTATCGCGTAGGTGGTCGTCGAGCTCGCGGCCGCGACGTCGATGCGCAGCATCTTGCCGAGCAGCGTGCGCAGGTTCTGCCCGTTGCCGATCGAACCGAACGGGTCGCCGCCGCTGCCGCCGTCGCCGATGCCGATGTAGAGAAAGCCGTCGGGACCGAAGGCGATGTTGCCGCCGTTGTGGTTGCTGGCGGGATCGTCGACGTCGAACAGCACGAACTCCGGCGTGTTGGGAATCGTCTCGCCGCCATCGGCGCTGCGGAACTGCGCGACGCGGTCTACCAGACCCAGCGTCGGATGGGTCGCGGTGTAGAAGAGGTAAACGCGCGGATCCGTCGGGTAGTTCGGGTGGAACGCGATGCCGAGCAGGCCGCGCTCGTCGTTCGCATTGGTCGGGGAGTACGACATGAGCGCGGAAATGTCGACGAACGGACGCGTCGTCGACACGTTCGCCGTGTTGTCGAACACGCGCACCGCACCGGTCTTCTGCGCGACGTACCACCGATCGGTGCGCGTCGGCTCCTGCAGCATCGCGATCGGCACGGAGAACGTCAGATTCGGGAATGCCCGCTGCACCGCGAGGGGGAATGCCAAGCGCGGCGCGTCGCCGGCGAGACAGGTCGCGTTGGCCGGACGCGCATCGAGCCCGCCCGTGAGCGTGGTCGTGACGCTGGCGGCCGCCGACTGGGCGGACTCGTTGGGAGGCGTCGCGATGTCGAAGGCCGACACCGTGTAGCTGTAGGT
>JAEZCR010000224.1 GCA_023433465.1 Pseudomonadota bacterium
ACCATCAGCAGACCCGCACCCAGCAACGCGAGCGTGCCCGGCTCGGGAACCGAGACGACCAGGTTGTCGATCGACACGCCACCGTCCCAACCATTGAAGCGCAGGCCGGTGAACACGATGGACGTCACGTTCGTGAACAGTCCCGGCAGCTGGAACGTCTGGAAATCCGGCTGGCCATAACGGCCATCGAAGATGTAATCCAGTGTGAGCTGGTAGGAGACCGTGCCGCCGCTGGCCAGCGTGCCCGTGATGTCGAGGATCTGCGCATTCGGGCGATCCCCGTTTTCGTAGTTGAAGAACTCACCCACATCGAGCGCTTCGAGCGAAAACGCACCGCCGTCGGTACGGGTCATCACCAGCGGATGGCCGCGACCCGACTCGTAACCCAGATACGTCGTGCCATTCCACACCACGTTGTCGTAATACGGGGTCGCGCCGAACGTGTGGAAATGGTCGGAATCGAACTCGTACTCGCCATAGGTGATGTGGCTGAAAATGGCGTCGGTGCTCGGCAATTCGTCGAAAGTCAGCACGTCCGCCTGAGCCGCGCCCCCGCCCAGCATTCCGGCCGTGGCCACGAGGGCAATGATCTGTCGTCGCATGTGGTCTCTCCGTGTCAGCTGCCATCTAACTAGCAACAGCCGTGCCACGCCTTGACGGGACCACCGTCATCACCATAAGTTATTGATACTTGTACGGTTTTATTCCCGCTTATGCCCGCGATCGGCGGGGGGGTGCGCGGCGCTTGCTCCCGACTGTAAAGGGCCCCGACAGCCGATTGTCCCGGCAAGCGGACGAAAAAAAGGCGCGGCGCCCGTCGAGGGCGCCGCGCCGCTAGGCAGAGCCTTTACTGCACCGCGAGCGCGGTCGGCGGGTTCGGGATCGGGCCCGTGTTGAGGCCGATGATCTCCGACCCGGTCAGGTACGCACCGGCCGTGATCGTGTCCGAGCGGCTGCCGTCGCGATCCAGATCCAGCACGTCGGTGCTGAGATTGCGCGCGGGGGACGACTGCGACACCGTGAAGTCGCCGCCGGCCGCGTTCGTGAAGCCGGGATTCGACACCACCGAACCGGCATCGCCGGGCGCCGCCGCGAGCCAGGTGGACAACGACGAATACGTCCGGCCGTTGGTCGCCCAGATGCCCGGGTTGAAGTACAGGTTGCGGCCTGGTGCCGGAATCGCGAGCGACACTTCCCACGCGTTGTACGCGGTGGACGTGTTGCTGATGATGTTGCCGCCGAGGACCAGGTCCGAGCCCACTTGGGGCGACAGGTAGACGCCGTTGTCGACGTTGTAGATCGTGTTGTTCACGATGGTCCAGTTGTGGGAGTTCTCGGCGACCTCGATGCCGATGGTTTCGTCTCCCTGGCCGTTCGTGATCACGTTCTGGTAGGCGTAGTTCTCACCCGTGCTCGCGTGGGAATACGTGATGCGAATGCCTTTGCGCGTGTTGTTGATCTTGTTGTAGCGGATCGTGACGTTCGAGTTGTCACCGCCCTTCGGGAAGACGCCCGCGCCCGTATTGCTGATCTCGTTGTTCTCGATGACGACGCCGCTGCTGTAGTACAGCATCATGCCGGCGTTGTTGTGGTGCAGAGGATTGCTCGACGCGCCGAGAACGCCGTTGATGCGGCAATTGCGCACGGTCGCCTGGCGCGCGTTTTCGAAGCGGATGCCGTTGTGGTTGTCCACGTAGGTCACGGGCCGGGCCTGGATCTCGCAACCGTCGATCACCACGCCGGTGCTGTCCCAGATCACGGTGGTGCCGGTGTCGGCGCGCACCGTGGAATTGGCCTCGTCGATGTAGAAGTGGCCGATCCAGTGGATGTAGTTGCGCATGTACGAGCCCATGGCCGGGCCGTTGCCGCCGGTGGTTCGAAGATCGACGCGACCCACCGCGCGGATCTCGATGGGCGCGGTCGCGGTGCCGCTGTTGACGGGATTGAACGCGGGCATGTAGCGCTCATTGGTCGACGGCGCGGTGAACGGGCCACCACTCACCATGACGACGTCGCCGGCGCGTGCCGCTTCGTTCGAATTGGAGGACGTGCGCGACGCGTTACCCCACAGCGCACGACCCAGCGTGCGCCACGGAGCGCTCGCACTGTTCGCGGCATACGTCGTGGAATCATTGCCGTTCGCGCCGTCGACATACAGCGTTTTGGAATGCGCGGCAGCCGCGAGCGACAAACAGACTACGGAAAGAACGAACCGAAACTTCATACCCACCTCGAATGCGGCGCGGAATTCAGGATACGAGTGTATGGAGCAAGCAAGCCAACACTCACGTTGAACAGCAGCGTAACGGCTTAAATCTGTTGAAGAAACTGTCGAATTTCACCGACATACAGACCCGGAAGCAAAACGCCGACGAGGTCTTGCAAATCGGAGGCGGGTCACACTTTTTCCGCACTTATGACACCTCGTTTCGGGGGCCGGAGCACGGGTTTTCCTCCCGTTTTGTGAACCGATGAACATCGACGCATCCGTACGCCCCTCCCGTCGGGCGCGCCAGCGGGATGAGACCGTAGAATCCGTTCCTGTTTCCCCCTCCCGTCGCGAACCGAAGAATGATGGCCAACGCCTTGCCTACCCGTGACTCCCGAACGCAGCCCGGCGAAACGCCCGACGCAGTCCGCATCGAGACGTGCCAGCCCGGTGACGCGGCGGCGTGGGATGAATACGTGGGACGGCACCCGGCCGGCACGTTCTATCACCTCCACGCCTGGTCGGAGCTGAATCGCGCCGCGCTCGGCCACCGCTCGTACTATCTACTCGCGCGCGACGGGCGCGGCATCCGCGGCGTTCTGCCGCTGACCTTCGTCTCGAGCCGGTTGTTCGGCCGGATCCTGTGCTCGCTGCCCTTCGTCAATTACGGCGGGCCGTGCGCGGACGACGAGCCCACCGCGCGCGCGCTGATCGCCGCGGCCGTGCACCAGTCCGGAAAGCTCGGTGCCGATACGCTCGAGTTGCGCTGCGCCGAGGCGCAGCCCACCGACCTCACGGTATCCCACCGCAAGATCAGCATGTCGCTCTCGCTCGCGAACGATCCGGACGCCGTGTGGAACGCGTTCAGCAGCAAGCAGCGCACGAACATCCGCCGCAGCTACAAGAACGAGCTCGCGGTCCATTCCGGCGGCCGCGAACTGCTTCCCGTGTTCTATTCGGTGATGGCCCAGTCGTGGCGCTCGCTCGGGACGCCGCTGTACGCGCCGGATTACTTCGAGCGAATCCTCGACGCCTTCGGCGACCGGGCGCGTATTTTCGTGTGCCACCGGAACCAGGAACCCGTGGCCGTCGCGTTCAACGGCTACTTCAACGGGACGGTGGAAGGCATGTGGGCCGGCGGAACCGCGCAGTCGCGCGCGCTTCAGGCCAACTACGTGCTTTATTGGGAAATGATCAAGGACGCCTGCGAGCGTGGCTTCGCGCGATATCACCTGGGCCGCTCGACCGCGGATTCCGGCGCCGAGGATTTCAAGAAGAAGTGGAACGCGACGTCGCGCCAGCTCCACTGGTACTACCACACGCGCAAAGGCGGCGAGATGCCGTCGCTCAACGTGGACAATCCGAAATACCGGCTCGCGATCTCGGCGTGGCAGCGGCTGCCGTTGTGGGCCACGCGTCTCGTCGGACCGCGCATCGCGCGCCTGATTCCTTAAGGCCGGGGTCGAGCGATGCGTTACATCGCCCCCGCCGGCACCCGCCTTTCACTGTTCGACATCACCGCCGGTCTCGGCGCGGGAATGACGGGCAACGCTGCGGACGAACTCGCGCGCGAACTCGCGGCGCGCAGTGGCCAGCCGCGAGCGTGGCTGATGAGCTCGGGCCGCGCGGCCATGACCTTCATGCTGCGTGCGATGCGCACGCTCGCGCCGCCCACCCGCAACGAAGTCGTCGTGGCCGGCTACACCTGTTATTCCGTCGCCGCGTCGGTGGAGCTCGCGGGCCTCACGGCGCGGCTGGTCGACATCGATCCGCGGACGCTGTCTCCCGACACCCGCCAGCTGCGCGACATGGATCTCTCCCGCGTGTTGTGCGTGGTGAGCGCGAATCTGTACGGGATCCCCAACGCGCTCGGCGAGATCGAGGCTATCGCGCGCGATGCGGGTGTGTTCATGATCGATGATGCCGCGCAGGCGCTGGGCGCCCTGCACGCCGGCCGCCCGGTGGGTGGTTTCGGCGACGCGGGCCTCTTCAGTTTCGACAAGGGCAAGATCATCACCACGCTGCAGGGCGGATCGATCGTGGCCCGCGAGGGGCCCGTCGCGTCGGCAATCGATGCGGCGCACGCATCCCTCGATTCCGCGAGCGCCGCGCAAACCCTCTCGTACGCGGTGAAACTCGGCCTGTATGGCGTGCTGCTGCGCCCTGCCCTGTATGGCATCGTTCAGCGCATGCCCGGACTCGGCCTCGGCCAGACCCGTTACGAGAAGGACTATCCGATCGCGCGCTATAGCGGCACGCTTGCCGGACTCGCGCTGCGCCTCGCGCGCCGGCTCGACGCACTCAACGCCGTCCGCGCGCGAAATGCCGGGGCGCTGCGTGCCGCGCTCGAGGACGTGCCGGGCATCCGCGTGCTGCCCGAAATCGCGGGCGACCGGCCGGTGTATTGCCGCTATCCGGTGTTCGTCACCGATCCGGCGCGGCGGTCCGGATTCATCGCGGCGCTCAACGCGGCCGGCATCGGCGCCACTGCGTCCTATCCACACGCGCTCGCCGACGTACCCGAAGCCGCGCAGGCGCTCGCGCCCGCGCAGGCGCCGCAGGACGGCGCGCGCCTCGTCGCGCGCAGCATCGTGACGCTACCGACCCACGGCTGGTGCTCCGCCGACATGCCGGACCGCGTGCAGGACGTGGCGCGGCGGACGCTCGCATGAACCTCCGGGAATTCGCCAAGCGCGCGCTGACCGCCGGCGTGTTCTACAGCGGCTTCGCGTGGGCCTGTCTGTGGCTGAAATTCCGCCGGCGCGCGACGGTGCTCATGTATCACCGCGTGCTGCCCGACGACGCGCACGCCGACTCCTTCTCAAACGACGCGATCGTCGTGTCGCCGGCCGTCTTCGAACGGCACATGCGTTTCCTCGCGCGTTTCTGCAATCCGCTCAGCGCCGATGAGCTGGGCGCGGTGCTGCGCGGTGAAAAGGCCTGGCCTGCGCGGGCCTGCGTCGTCACCTTCGACGACGGCTGGTACGACAATCACGACCACGCGCTGCCCGTGCTCGAGCGGCATGGCGTGCCCGCCGTGGTGTTCGTCGCCACCGGCTACGTGGGCACGGGCTCGACGTTCTGGCAGGAAGATCTCGCGCGGCTGTTGTTCGCGGCCTGGAAGGCGGGCCCCGATTCGCGCGCGCTGTTCGAGGAGTACGGCGCCGCGCACATCACTGGCCTGTCGGCCGACGCGGCGCGCGCCGCGATCCTCACGCTCATCGGCGACATCAAGGCCGCCGCCGCCGGCGACATCCAGGACCGGCTCGAACGCGCGCGCGCCTGGGTCCGGGAACGCGGCATCGACGCGCAGGGGCATGGCAACGACCGGTTCATGACGTGGCAGGAAGTCGCGCGACTCGCCGCGAGCCCCGTGATCAGCGTCGAGTCGCATGCGCACACGCACGTGCCGCTTACCTGGGTGGATGGCGACACCGTGAAGCGTGAACTCGCCACGTCGCGCGCCGAGATCGAGTCACGACTCGCGCGCAAGGCGCGTTGTCTCGCTTATCCGAACGGAAATCACGACGATGGCGTCGTCGCCGCGGCGCGTGTCGCAGGATTCGAACTCGCGTTCACGACCAACTCGGGTGTCGTGCTGCCGGGCGACGATCCACTGCGCGTACGCCGCATCAACATCGGCCGGCGCGGCACCGCGACGACCGCCGGCTTCCTCTGCCGCTTGTTAGGCTGGTGGTGAGACGGTCCGCGCGGCGCCCCGGCGCCGCGATTTCGGCGGCGGCTTGAGGACGTGCGCCGGATTGACCCCGGCCCGCTCCGCGACGATGGCGCGCACCGCGATGAGCAAGCCCGACAGGATGTACACGTGCGGATAGTAGGCGGCTGACAGGAAGGCGCCCGCGACGGCGAAGCCGATTGCGGCGCCGGCCGTGAGGATCAGCAATCGCCGGTCGTACGCGTGGCTTTCCGGTCTCAGGGGAGGAGGACGGGCATCCAGGAATTTCCGGAGCTTCCCGTTCAGGCGGATATTCCCGAGCACAATGATCAGGAACACGATGATTCCCGGGAAACCCAGTTCACCGAACACGAGGAAGTAGCTCGAGTGCGCGGTCAGCCAAGGCACGCCCTCCGCGTTCTTCGGGCGGTACTTCGTGCCGAACGCGATCGGGAAATGCCCCGCGCCGACGCCCATCAGCGGGTTGTCGAGCGCCATGCGCGTGCCGGCCTTCCAGGCCATGATGCGGCCCTGCGCCGAGCCCTCGGTCTGGAAATTGCTGATGCTGCCCATGCGCTGGAAGTAGACAGGAGGCGCGTACAGCATCACCACGAGGCCGGCGATGGCCACGCCGCCCAACGCGAGCATCTTTCGCGGACTCAGCAGCCAGATGTAGAACAGGACGGCGCCGAGTCCGAGGCTCGCGCCGCGCGACTGCGTCGCGATGAGGCCCAGCAGCGACAACCCCAGGCCGGCCCACGCGAAGATCTTACCGAATTTCGTGCGGGCCCCGAGCGCCACGGCCAGAGCGGCGGGAATCACGATGCACAGGGACATCGAGAAATCGTTGCCGTCGCCGAGGAAGGTGGCGCCCATGATGTAGTTGCGCGCCTCGGGTTGCATCACGACGTTCGGGTTCATCGCGAGCAGGAACAGGTGGGCGACCAGCAACGACATGATCACGCCGCGGAAACGCGCTTCGTTGATCACGATGCGCGCGATCAGCAGACCGAGGATCGCGAATCCGAACACTTTCTTGAAGATGTCCGTGACGTACATGGACACGTCGGCGGTCGCCAAAGTCGCGAGGATCAGGAACAAGAACACCGGAATCCATTTCGCCTGCGGATCCCCGAAGATTTCGGACATCGGCCTGAGGCCCTTAGCCGAGAACGACACCACGAACAGCGTCAGGGGAATCGCGCTGTATATCAGCGGGATGTTCAGGAACGAAAAGTAGCTCGCCGGCCGCGCGTATTCGATGAACAGCGCGAGCAGCAGCCAGTAGTAGTACAGGCGCGAATCGCGGTCGTCGCGCTCCGGATCGCGCACCGGGACGCGCCGCGCGCGTGTCACGCGGGCTCCGCGAGCAGTCGCTCGTAGAACTGCATGAGTCTGGCGGTGCGCGCGTCGAACGAGAAATGCTCGCGGATGCGCACGTGCGCCGTGTCGCCCATGGCGACGAACTTCTCGTGCTCTTCGTGGAACCGGCGGATGCCGTCGATCAGCGCGTCGAGCGAGTGCGGCGGGATCAGCCAGCCGGAGCGGTCATGTTCGATGACCTCGGCCGTGCCGCCGACGTCAGTGGCGACGATGGGCACGCGCAGGTAAGCCGCCTCGACGATGACGTTCGGCAATCCTTCCGTGAACGAGCTCTGCACCACCAGATCGACCTCGCTGTACAGACATGGCATGTCCTTGATGTAGCCCAGGAACTCGACGCGGTCGGCAATCCCGAGCTCGGTGGCGCGCGCTCGCAGGGCTGCCTCGAGGGGACCGATTCCCGCGATACGCAGCCGCAGGCGAGGATACCGCGGCGCGAGCGCGGCGACGGCGCGCAGCAGCAGATCATGCCCCTTTTCGGGTGACAGGCGCCCGACACTCACCAGCACGCCCCCCTGGCTGACGTCGCGCCGGGCGCGAGGCAGCCGGATCACGTCAGCCCCGTAGGCGTCGAGCACCAGTGCGTTGAGCAGCACCGTCACGCGCCGGTCCGGCAACCACCAGCGCGGCACCAGGCGTCGCATCGCGCGCGACACCAGGATCACCGCGTCGAATTTCCGCAGCAGGATCTTGTCGGCCCAGCGGAAGACCTTGCCGCGCAGGTCGTTCGCGATCCAGCCGTGGGCGGTGCACACGAGGCGGACCTTGTGCCTGCGCCGGCACATGAGCGCGATGAGGCTGGAGCGGAATTCGCTGGTGTGCAGCACGTCGATCTGGTGCTCGCGCAGCAGCGCGACGATGCGTTCGATGACCTGCGGAGCGAGTCCGCCGACGTCGTGGATCTCGTGCACGCGGATGCCGCGCTCGCGCGCGGCGGCCACCAGCGGGTGGACCTCGTCGGGATTCGTGACGAACGCGCCGATGTGGAACTCCACGCGCGCGCCATCGACGTGCGCGCCGGTCTCGAGGATCGTGCGGCCGGGTCCGTCCACCCAGGGAGAGTCGCGCAGATGCAGGACGCGGATCGGACGCGGTGGATTCACGACACGCACCGGTCGAGCCAGTCCGCGGTCAAGGCGCGCGCCTGCCCGACCCACGCGGGATCGCCCAGCACGTGGTTCGCCTGCGGCACGACATCGACGCGCAGCCGCCCGTCGAACGCCCCGAGCGCGGCGCTCCAGGGCGCGACGAACTTCTCGAGGTATTCCTGGTGCAGCCGGTCGGCGCCGCTGAAGATGAGCAACGCGGGCACGCCGCGGCCGAGCACGCGGAAGAACGCGGGCGCGAAGCGCGGGTTGAGATTGGGCGCGAGCGCCGTCGCGGGCGCGGGTACGCCCGCGGGTCCGGCGGCTCCGGCGCCCTTGGCCGGCGCGGAACCCGTCTTCGGGAGCATCGTGCGCATGATCGAGCGGAAATCGCTGCGGAAGGACAGCAGCCGCAGCCACGAGCGCGGATCGAGTAGTTTGGCAAGGTACGTCTGGCGCATCGCGAGCGCCTGGCCCTTCGTCATGTGTTCCGAGGCATGCGCGCCCGTGCCGTCGATGACGACCGGAATGCCGATGGCGTACAGCGCGACGATGGACGAATCTTCTTCGGCCGCGAGCAGACCTGTGAGCGCGCCGCCGCACAATCCACCGACGATGAACCGCTTGATGCCCTGCTCGCGCTCGAGCCAGCGCAACGCCGTCCGCGCGTCGTCGACGTGCCGGCCGAGCTGCACCTGGCGGTAGAGCTGATCGAGCTGCTCCTCGGGCAGGTCTCCCTCCGAGTCGCCGAGTCCATGGAAATCCACGCGCATGACGGAGATGCCGCGCGCCAGGAAATCGCGCGTGAGCTTGCGATACAACCGGTGCGGCGCGACGCGCATCTTGACGCCGGGAGACAGCAGCACGCAGGCGACGTCGCGGCGCGGCACGCCGGCGGGCGGCGCCTCGAACATGCAATGCAGCGCGTGTCCCCGCGCATTGCGCAGCGTGACGATGGTCTCGCTCATGACAGGCTCGCGAGCCAGCCGAGCGTCGCGGACGTGAACGCTCCCGCGCGGCGATGGAATTGGCGGGTCTCACGCCAGAACGGCGGCTCGGTCGCGAGCTGCACCGATACGCTCGGATGCGCCTGCGCGATCGCGGCCAGCGCGGGCGAAGGCTCCGTGCGACCGGCGGTGGGCACTTCCAGCAGCAGCGTCGAATGATCGAACAGATCCTCCTGGCGCGACCACACGAGCGCGGACATTCCCTGGTACAGCGCGGGCCCCAGGCCATAACCATCGGCGACGACGGTCTCGCCCTCGCCGATGGCCTTGATGAGCGCATCGCGGGTTCGAGTGACTTTTCCGTGCACGGCCATCTGAGTCGTCAGGTTCGAGCGCAGCAGCGCGGAGAAATATTCCGCGCCGTCGGGCACCGGATCCCATACGGCGACGCCACGGACGTTCGCGCCGACTCGCGCGGCGGCGGTCAGCGCGATGCTGCCGCCGAAGCGATGCCCCACGAGGACGGGCGCGGTCTCTCCGAGGTGCGTTCGCGCGAGCTTGAGCGCGCGCAGCGTGTCTTCGATGCGCGTCTCGACGGTCGTCTCTTCGAATTCCGCGCCGCTGTCGCCCTCGCCGCGCATGTCGAATCGCAGCACGCCGTAACCCGCCCGCGCGAGTTCGCGCGCGAAAGTGACGTAGACGCGATGCGACCAGAGTTTTTCCTCTGCGAACGCGTGGCAGAACACCACGGTGCCGCGATTATCTCCGGTCGCGTGATGCGCGAACGCGAACAGCCGTGAATCGCCCGTGCCGTCGAAGAATGGCTGCTCGCTCGCGCGGTCTGGCAACGAGCTCATTTGGGCCTCTGGGTCGGCTGCCACACTTCGAGCCGGTGCCCCGTGATCCACAACCACAACGCCTTCAAGGCCGCGGCATTCACGAGCACGAAGAACGTGCTCAGGCGCACGACGCCGAGGCGCGCGGCGAACGCCGGAAAGAGGATGCCGGCGACCGCCGCCGCGTACAGCACGAGCTGGGCGATGAAGGCCGCGAGATACAAGGGGTCCGCGCGCAGCAAGAAGGCGCTCACGAGACAGCCTGCCATCGGCAGCGGCGCGAGCCAGCGCATGAGCTTGTGAGAGACCAGGATGAAGCTGAACGCGGGATAACGAAACGGGTTCAGCAGCGACGCGTTGCCGAGCAGCGCCGTGATGCCGCGCAGGAACGTGCGCACCTTGCGCGTGAATTCCGCGCTCTGGCTGGACGTGGCCGTCATCGATCCGCGCGCGGCAGGTTCGGCGAGCGCCCGGCTCCCGCGGCGCACGGTATTCAGTACGGAAAGGAAGTCCGGCGCCATGCCGGGCCGGAATGGCTCGCACAACTCGCGCCTTTGTCCGTAGAAGCAGCCGCTCGCGCCGGCGATCGAGTGCAACCGCGCCTCCTCGCGCCTGAGCAGCAGCTCGAGCCGACCATAGAGACCTTCGGTTTCGGCGCCTTCGATGTAGTCCTCGCCCGAGACGCAACCGATGGCCGGATCCGCGAAGTGCCCGACGAGATGCCGCATGGCCCGCGGCTCGAGGATGATGCCCGCGTCGGTGAACACGACGATGTCGCCCGTGGCCGCCGCCAGTCCCGCATTGAGCGCGGCCGCCTTGCCGTTGCGCGCGGCCAGCGGAATCACCGTGACGCGATCGCCGCCGACCGATGAGGCGCGCTCGAGCGTGTCGTCGGTGCACCCGTCGCCGATCACGAGGATCTGCATGCGGTCCGCGGGGTAGTCCTGCGCCAGCAGGTTCGCGATGCGCGTGGTCACGCGCACCGCCTCATTGTGCACCGGCAGGATGACCGACACCGTCGGTAGATGGCCCGGGTCGCCGGCGTGCGCGCGGCGCCCGCCCAGCCGGTTGAGCGCGACCAGCGCCAGCGGGTAGATCGCGTACGGATACGCGACCAGCGCCACACAGGTCCAGAACAACGCGATCACCGGAAGCTCCCCGGGCATGGCGCTCGCCACGCGGATGTCAGAACTTGAGCTCGGCGACGTCCTCGACGAGCACGGGCTTCAGGTGCATGTAACGCGTCGCGCGGCGCTTCGCCTCGATGTCCTTGTACACGTTCTCCGCCTGCGCGGCGTCGATGCCGATCGCGCGCGCCAGATCGGCGGCCGGATAACCATGGTTGAGCGCGTACAAGGCGACGTCCATCTGCTGATACGGAAGCGCGAAGTAGAACTCGTCCTGGCCCTGCGCGAGGCTGTAGGTGTCCGTGGTCGGCGTCGCGCCGCAGATTTCCGCGGGCAGGCCAAGGTGGCGCGCCAGCGCGTACACCTGCGTCTTGTAAAGGTGCGCGATCGGTTTCACGTCCGCGCTGCCGTCGCCGTTCTTCACGAAGAAGCCCTGGTCGTACTCCAGGCGGTTCGGCGTGCCGACGACCGCGTAGTTGAGCCGGTCGGCATGGAAGTATTCGACCGTCTTGCGGATGCGCTGCTTGTGATTCGTCGCGGCGACGATCTGCAGATACTCGCGCAGGCCGAGCCGCTCCTGCCTGATTTCGCCCGACGGAGTCTGCACCACGAGCTGGAAGTGGTTGATGCGGCCTTCGAGGCCGCCCGAGATCACGATCTTGTTCTTCCAGCCCGGACCGTATTCCGGGAACACGCGCTGGATGGCCTCGTCGCGCCACTTGTAGCAGCCGATGGCCTCGAGCGTCGGCGCGATGTCGAAGATCTCGTAACGGATGCCGAGATGCTCGGCGAGTTGTTTGCCGCGCGCGGTGCTGAAGCCCGAGGAATCCCGCTCCGGGAGCAGGATTCCATATACGCGATCGGCGCCCACGGCCTTCACGCTCAGGGCGGCCGACACCGAGCTGTCGATACCTCCGGACATCGCGATCACGAGCCCGCGGCGCATGACGTCATTCTTGAGTATTTCGCGTACGCGCTGGCAGATGTGGTCGACCACCGCGTCGTTGTTCATCGCGAGCACGTTGGCGTCTAGAGGCTTCGTCTGGGCCATGGGGCTTCCTGCTGAGTCCTAATTAAGTTGCAAACGCTGCACCTTGCCGGTCATCGTCCTCGGCAATTGGGCGGCGAATTCTACGATTTTGGGAATTTTGTACATTGCGAGGCTCTGGCGGCAGTGGGCTTTGACGGCCAAAGCGTCGAGCTGTGCGCCATCTCGCAAGACGATGACGGCCTTGATGGCCTGACCCAGCACTTCGTCGGGAACCGACCCCACCGCCACCTCCTCGACCCCCTCGATCAGGGCGATCGCCTCCTCGACCTCGTATGGGCTGACCCGGAAGGCCCCCACCTTGATCATCTCGACGCTGCGGCCGCTTATGTACAAGTAGCCATCCTCGTCCTTGCGGCCGAGGTCCCCGGTCCACAGCCACCCGTCCCGGATGACCTCGCGGGTGGCGGCCGGGTCCTGCCAGTAGCCCAGCATGACGCCGGGGCCCCGCACACGGACCTCGCCGACCATGCCTTGGGGCAATGCGACCCCCGCGGCATCGCAGATCTCGATTTCGGTGTCCGCGACGGGCAAGCCGACCGATCCCAGCTTCGAGTCGAGCATGTCCGGCGGTAGATAGGAAATGCGCGCGGTGGCTTCGGTCTGTCCGTACATGACGAAGAACCGGGTGCGCGGCAGCTCCTGGCGCAGCCGCACGATGCCGACGCGGGTCATCGCCCCACCGGCCTGCGTCGCGTAGCGCAGCGTGGAGAAATCGTAGTCGCCGAAGTTCGCGCGCGTGAGCAGCAGCGTGAACGTGGAAGGCACGCCGGCGAATCCCGTGGCGCGCAGGTTCGACATGCGCTGCAGGGAGCGCTGCGGGAATGCGAGGTTGTCCTCGATGATGAGCGCGCCGCCGGCGGTCAGGTGACTGGTCAGCACCGAGTTGCCGTATGAGAAGTGGAACGGCAGCACGCAGAACGCCCGGTCGGCGGCCGTCAGGCCTAGATAGGCGATGATCGCGCGCGCGTTGCTCTCCAGGTTGCCGTGACTCAGCACCACGGCCTTCGGGCGTCCCGTCGTGCCGGACGTGTAGATGAGCAGTGCGGGATCGTCGCGCCCGCAGCGGTCGGGCGGCGCCTCGTCGGGTGGATAGGCCGCCTCGAGCTGCTCCAGCGCCTGCGGCGCGTCCGTCGCGGCGATCGGCAGCACGCTCACGCCGCGTTCGGTCATCGTGGCCGCGAGCTTCTCGAACTCGAGGTGCCCGGGATCGGCGATCAACACGCGCGCGCCGCTGTGGGTGATCTGGCGCGCGAGCACCTCGCTGCGTTCGAGCGCGTTGAGCGCCACGGCGACGCCGCCCGCGCCCAGCGTGCCGTACAGCGCCGCGACGTATTGCGGCGAGTTGCGCAGCAGCAGCGCGACGCGGTCGCCCCGCGCCAGTCCCGCGCGCCGCAGCGCGGCGCTTACGCCCGAGCGGGCGCGCGCGAGCTCACCGTACGACCAGTTCGTGTTGTTCCACTCGAGCGCACTCGCGGCGGGATTCGCCGCGGCGCAGGCAGTGAATGCGTCGACCAGGCTCATCGATCGCGCGTGATCAGGCCGCCTTGCGGCGCGATTCGACGAAGGTCGCGATGCGGTTCACCGAATCGAGGTTGTCGGGGATCATCTCCTCGTCCTTGACCTTCACGCCGAGCTGCTCTTCGATGAAGAAGATGATCTCGAGCATGCCGGTCGAATCGACGATGCCGCGTCCGAGCAGCGAGTCGTCGAGGCCCAGCGCCTTCGTGTCCGCCGTGAACAGGTAGTTTTCCAGGATGAATCCGCGAATCTTCTCGCGCAGTGCGTCGCTCATTGAAATGTCTCCAGGTTGAATCTTGATAGTGTCGAACGTCAGTTGAAGGTCAATCCTTCGACGAACTGGGCGTGCCACAGCTGCGTGGACAGGATTCCCACGAAAGCCATGTTGTCGCGCGCCGCGGGCACCTTGGCCCGCTGGAGCTTGGCGACCAGGCGGCCGACCTTGTCCGGATCGAAGTAACCATAGCGCGCGATCTTCGCGGCGCCCATCAAATCGTTCACATATTCGGGGGCGCGCGGGCCGATGAAGGCCGCCGCGTCCGGCGCCCGATAAGGTTGTTTGTGCCGCGCCGTGATGCTCGCGGGCAGCCGCGAGCGCATGGCTTCCTTGAGCAGGTGTTTCTCGCGCAGCACGTGCATCTTGTAGGTCGGATGCAACGCGTTCGCGAAACCGATGAGCCGGTGATCGAGGAACGGGAAGCGGCCTTCGACCGAGCTCGCCATCAGCATGCGGTCGCCCTGCGAGGACAGCAGGTAACTCGGCAGCAGCGTGCGGGCCTCGACGTATTCGGACCGGTTGAACGGATGCCACCGCGACATCTCCGCCGGCAGCGCGGCGCGCAGCCGGTCGATCGGGTTGCCGGAAACGCGCGCGCGCAGATCGTCCGACCAGAAAAGCTTGCACTGGGCGGTGGTCGCCCAGCGCGGCAGGTGCGAGAAACACGGATCCTCGGGATTGGAGAGCCCGATGCCGAAGAATTCCTGTAGATAGGCGGCGCTCTGCGCCGACGTCAGGTCGAGGTACGGATACAGTCGCTTGAGCAGCGCGGGCCGCCACTTCGACTCGGGGAAGCGCGCCCAGAACTGGCGCACCTTCGATTCCTTGAAGATGTCGTAGCCGCCGAGCACCTCGTCGGCGCCCTCGCCCGTCAGCACCACCTTCACGTTCGAGCGGCGCACGAGACGCGACAGCACCTGCATCGGCGCGGGCGCGGTGCGCAGCACGGGCATCTCGGAATGCCGGATCGTTCCGGGGAAACCTCCGGCGATGTCCGCGAGCGTGCACTGCACGTGGTTGTGGTGCGTGTTCAGCGCTTCCGACACCGCGCGCTGGTGCGCGGACTCGTCGAGGCGCGGATCGTCGAAGCCGATCGAGAAAGTCTGCAGCGTGTCGGGGACGCGCTCCTTGAGCAGCGCGACCAGCGAGGAGGAATCGAGGCCGCCGGACAGATAGGCGCCGACGGGTACGTCGGCGCGCAGCCGGATCTGCGTCGCGTCCGCGAGCACGTCGCGCAGCTCCTGCTGCAGGTCCGTCACCAGCCCGCGGCGATGTTCGCCGGCCGCCGGGAAATGCCATTGCCAGTACGGCCGGGACTCGAAGCGGTCGCCTTCCAGTATCGCCATGTGACCGGGCGGCAATTGCTCGACGCCGCGGAAAATCGTGCGCGGCGCAAGTGGCGCCCAGAACGTCATGAGCTCGTCGAGCCCGTCCGGATCGAGCTCCGCCTTCACGACACCGCCCGCGAGCAGCGCCTTCACCTCGGAGCCGAACGCGATGCCGCCGGAAACCCGCGTGAAGTACAGCGGGAGGATCCCCGCGCGATCGCGCGCCAGCACGAGCCGCCGGCGCGGACGGTCCCAGATCGCGAACGCGAACTGGCCGTTCAGCTGCTCGACGAAGCGGTCGCCGAATTCCTCGTACAGGTGGACGATGACCTCGGTATCGCTCTCCGTGTAGAAGCGGTGACCCCGCTCGACGAGCATGCGGCGCAGCTCGATGTAGTTGAACACCTCGCCGTTGTAGGTGATCCACACGGTCTGGTCTTCGTTGTGGATGGGCTGCGCGCCGCCGCCGAGATCGATGATGCTCAGGCGCGCGTGACCGAGCGCGACGCCCGGTTCGATGTGATAACCGACGCCGTCGGGACCGCGGTGATCGAGCGCGTGTGTCATGCGTTCGAGCTGGCCGCGATCGGCCAGCCGCGCGCCGTCAGCGTAGTGAATGCCCGCTATGCCGCACATGATCGTGTCCCCAGTACGCGTCCCACGCGGCGCGCGAGCGCGCTCGCGGCATCCAGGCCGAACGCGGCGGCGCCGGCCACGTTCGCGGGATAAACCATCAGAGAGGTGAATCGGCGTTCGCGCGTCGCGAACGGACGCTGCCAGTCCTCGGCGAGTCCGAGGAACTCGTGCGCCGCGAATCCGCGTCGTGCGCCGTCCGCCAGTGCTTCGCAAGCCAGCGTGATGCCGGGCGAATGCCGCGCGAACGCTTCGTCGTAACCGATCTTGAGATCGAATTCGCGCCCCCCCTCGATCGCGGCGACGGCCACGGCCGCGACGCGTTCGCCGACGAGCAGTCGCCGCACGAGCAACCGTCCTTCCGCGGCGCAGGCTTCACCGTACGCGCGGAAGAATTCGAACATCGCGGGCCTAGACAGGACCGCGCTGCCCGCCCTGCCTTTCCAGCCACGCGCCTCGACCTCGAAAGCCGCGCGCAGCGCGGACACCACCTCGCCCGGTGGCGGCGCGAGGCAATCGAACGTGACGGCGCCATCGTGGCCGAGCTGACGCAGGTTGCGGCGCAGCACCTTGCGGCGCGCGGGGGAGCAGCGCTCGAGGTGGCCCTCGGTATTGGCATCGAGATCGGCGACCAGGCTCGAACCGCCCGACATCCGCAGCACGTATGCACGGCCGCGCGCCGCCGCGCGCATCTGTTCGACGAAGACCGCGTCGTCGATGCGCGGCAACGAGAGCGGCCGGCGCAGATCCAGCAACACGCGGCACAACGCGGCACGCGCGGCATCATCGGCGGCGAGCGGTCGCAGCGGCTCGCCCAGCACACCGGCGCCCGGTATCTCCAGCCAGCGCACGCCGCCGCGGCGGGTTTCGACCAGCGCCATCGCGCCGACCAGCGCGCCTGCGCGGCGCACGGTGACCGTGAGCAGCGGTGCGTTCGCGTGCAGATGACGCGCGGCGGCCTGCGCCCAGTGCGGCGACTGCATCGGCTCGGTCGCGGCGCCCGCGAGGCGTTGCCACTCGGAAACGAGCGTCGACACCTCGTCGCCCCGCAGTACGCCGAATTCGTGGGACGAGCCTGGCGCCCGAGCGCCCATCAGGGATTCCGCTGTCGCGACGCCGGCCATCATGCCGATTCCGGCGCGCGCAACGCGCGTGCATCCGTGTATACGATCTCGCGCCGGCCGCGGCGGCGCAGCGCGTCGTGCAGCTTCGTCGCGAGCGCGATGAGCCGGCCGCGCGGGCCCTTGCGGAACACGCGCAGCGAGCGGTGCCAGCGAAGGTCGTCGGCCCACTGCTTCTCCCACTCGTACGGTTCGGCGGGGAAGTCGAAGGCGCGGCAGCCGCGCTCGATGAGATGACCGATCAGGCGAGCACGCCCGATGGTCGCGACGCCATGCTCGCGCCACGCATCGAGGTAGCTGGTCTTGAGGTAGTAATAACAACCGCCGACGATCACGCCGAGGTTGTAAGCCACCGCGACGCCATCGACCCTGAGGAATGACAGATGCAACATGCCGGCTTCGCGCGCGCCGGCGCAGAGGTCACGGTAGAAGCCCGTCTGGTGCGCGACCGCGCTGATCGCCGTGCCGTGCTGGTGTTTCCAGCTTCCCCGCTCGATCGCCAGCATTTCCTCGAAGCGCGCGCCGAGGTCGGCGCCCGAATCCACGACCTCGAAGCTCACGACGCCCGTGGCGTCGAGCCGTTTCCCGGCGCGGCGCAGGTAGCTGCGGAATTTGCCGCTGCGGGCCGATAGATAGTCGTCGAAGGTTGCCGGCAGCGGCAGGTAGTAAGACGGCTGTTCGAGCCGGACATGGTGCGGCTGGCCGCGCCGCGCGAGCGCCACCTCGAGCGTGCCGAGCAGCGTGGAGTCCTCGAGCATGCGCGACAACGCGAGCACGTCCCAGCGCAATGGCAGTCTCATGAGCTCGTCCAGCCATGCCTCGACGAGCTCGGGGTCGGAGCCCATGAGCAGGTCCGAGTGCGTGTTGTTGCGTTCCTGGATGGGCTGGATCAGCACGAATTCGAGCCCGAACGCGCGCATGCGCGTGGCGCTCATCGGCACGATCGCGGCGGGCTTGCGATCGCGGCGCAGGATCATCGTGAACCAGTCGCGGTCGTGCGCGAGATGGTTGCGCATGATGGCCTGCGACCAGCTCCACGACAGCGACGGCTCGCGTCCCTTGTCGCGGAACAGTTCATCCCATGGCCCGCGCAATGCCTCCACTCCCTGCGAGGCCTGCAAGATCTCCGCCGTGATCATGTCGGCACCACGTCCGGACGGACGAGTCTCCGCCAGAGCGGCTCGAGCCGGAAGAATGCGCGCTTCGGCAGTTCGGGCAGATAGGACACGAGGCGCAGCAGCCGCATCGGATGTCCGTGGCGCTCGCACCAGGCGAGGTAGCGGCGCGCGCGCCGCGGGAAGTACTTGCGCGCGTGGCGGCCCTTGCCGCCGTAGGCGATGAGCGGCACGGCCGCCGCGCGGCACAGGCGTGCGATCAGTTCGTCGACGCGCTGCCGATGGGCGGCGTAGTAGTTCGTGTCGCGCAGGCCGTGCACGCGCGCGACGCGCAGCAGGCCGCGCTGCAGTCTCACCGAGTTCAATTCGCCGCCCGCGCCCGCCCGGCTGCTGACCTGCCCCGGGTGATACCGCAGCTTGTACGTCGGGTTGTCGAGGAACGCGACCTTGCCGAGCTTGCAGATGCGCAGCGCGAATTCGAGGTCGTGGAAATGCCCGAAGTACGTGTTCTGCAATCCGATGCGCGGCAGCAGCTCGCGCCGGAACATCATGCTGTTGGTGAACACGACCGTGTCGAACAGATAGGCGTCGAACAGGTGACCGCGATAACCGCGGCGCGATAGCCAGGCGGGATGATCCGCAGCCGCGGCACGCAGCACCGCGTCGCGCTCGAGCGGCCACTGCTCCTCGAACAACTGTGAGTACGTACGCTTGCCGGGCCCGTAGGCCGAACGATGGTATTCGCGCAGGTGGAATTCGTTCCAGAACCCGTCCGCGTCGAACGCGGAGAAGTCCGTGTACACCATCACCGTGTCAGGATTCTCATCGAGATGCGCGACCTGCAACGCGAGCTTGTGCGGATAGTAAAGGTCGTCGGAATCCAGGATGCAGACGTATTCGCCGCGCGCCGCGCGGAAGCCGGCGTTGCGCGCCGGCGCGGGACCGGCGTGGTCGATGCGCAGGTATTGCACCCGGTCCCCATACCGCGCGATCACATCGCGCGTGTCGTCGGTCGAACCGTCGTCGACCACGATGATTTCGAAATCCTGGAAAGTCTGGGCGAACACGCTGTCGATCGCCGCGCCGATGAGGTCGGCGCGGTTGTAGGTAGGGATCAGCACACTGACGCGCGGCGCGGTCATGCGATTCCCGAATCCGTTTCGACCACCAGGGGTGGTCTTTGCGCGGCGGCGCCGCCCACTTTCCACGCGCGGATACGCCGGGCGCCATCACCCGCGACGCGGCGCAGCTTGTGGACGGTGAACGCCAGCCAGTACAGCGGCGCGCTGTGATAGATCCCGACACTCGCGTTGTAGCGATGCCGGCTCGCGAACCGTTCCTTGAAGCTCTCGTCACCGCACGTGAAGTCGAACTCGCGGCGCGAGCGGTTGAGTCCGTCCTCGATCAGGTGACGCGTGAGCAGGAGTCCCGGCGAATGCGCGGCGTACCGCATCTCGAAGGCGGGCTTGTACCAGGTGAGGCAGCCGGCGTAGTCGAAGCCGAAGTGGAACGCGATCGGCGCGCCGTTGAACTCGACCACGGAAAACTGCAGCCATCCGCGGGCGCGCAGCGCGCGCGCCAGCGACGCATAGAAACGCACCTGCCGGGCCTGGGTGAACAGGCTGGCCTTGCCGACGGCCCTCCAGCGACGGCGATGCTGGTCGAAGAACTTCGGCAGCAGCCGCTCGATCTCCTCGTCCGACGTCACGTGGCGAAAGCGCACGTCACCACGTTTGCGGAACCAGTTCTGCGGACGGCGGACGCTGTACTTGTCGATGACACGCCGCACCCGCTGCTGATCTTCCTGCAGCATCAGTGTCGGGCACGCCACGCGCGCCTCGTCGACGAAATGCAGTCCTTCACCCGCGCTCGCGGACGCGAGCATCGCAAGCGTTGCGGAATGCGCCGGGATATTGCCGAGCGCGAGCCGGTCCCAGCGCCACCAGTTGGCGCGCAGGAACGCGCAGATGGCCGCGATCGCCTCTTCCTTGTCGGTGGGCAGCACGAAGTCCTGGTAGTCGGCGTTGCCGGTCCCCGCGAATTCGAGCCGGCGCCAGCCGAAGGCGCTGCGGCGGCGCGCGAGCGCCGCGAAGCCGATGATCCGCGATTCGCGGCGCACGACCAGCAGGAACAGACGGCGCGAGTGGGCACCGAACGTCCGCCACCACGCATCGAACCACTCCCAGGTCTGGAAGATCGTGTTCGTCTGATTGGCGGCGACCAGCGCGTTCCACTGGTCGGGTGACAGCGGTATCGCTTCCGGCCGCGTGATCAGCTCGACGGTGAGCCCCGACACTTCACTCATGCCGCTTCCATGTACGGACGCAGCAGCTGGCGCATCTGCGAGAAACGGAATTCGCGCAGCAATGCCTGCAACCGCCGCTCGCAGACTTCGAGATTGTTGTAGTGCCGGAAGCGCGACAGCGCGCTGGCCCGCACGCGCGGCTGCTGCGGATCGATCTCCCACGGATGCAGGTAGAACACGAAGGGCAGCCGATCGTGTTCGTTGACGCCACGGAGCGCCCAGCTCGTGAACCAGTACGGCAACAGGCGGAAGTAACCGCCGCCGGCCACCGGCACGCGCATGCCCAGGACCTTGCGGGTAGTCAGCGGGAACTCGACGATCTCGCTGCCGTTCGGCGAGCGGATCCGCCCCGGCCGCGTCGAGGCGCCGGGAATGCCATAGCGATCGTGCGCGATGGGGAAGATGCTCGAGTCGTAACGGAAACCGAGCTCGCACAGGATGTCGAGCGCCCACAGCGATTCGGCGGTGATCGAATAACTGGCGGCGCGGTATCCGAGCACCGGCTCGCCGATCGCGTCTTCGAGCATCGCCTTGGACGTGCGGGTCTCCTCGCGGAAGACCTCCGGCGTCTGCCGGTACACGAGTTCGTGCGTCAGGCCGTGGCAGGCGATCTCGTGCCCCGCCGCGTGGATGCGGCGGATGAGCCCGGGCGAACGTTGCGTCACCCACCCGAGCACGAAGAATGTGGCGCTCACGTTGTGCTGCGCGAATATCTCGAGCAGCCGCTCCGTGTTGCGCTCCGCGCGATATTCCATCGTCGACCAGTCCCTGCGCGAGATGACCTCGGAGAGCGCGGCGACGTGGAAGTAATCCTCGACGTCGATCGTCATCGCGTTGACTTCGCCCGCGTGGACCTTGTCCTTCATCGCGGCGTCCTCCCGCCGCGGGGCGCGCCGCGCGGTCCGCCGCGCGCCGCGCCGCGGTACTCGAGCGTGAGAAAGGCGCGGTTCTCGACGTATTCACCCAGGCCGTCGGACGAGTCGCGATCGAAACGCTGCAGTTCGAGGCGCAGCGCGAGCGAGCGGCCCACCTGGCAGGAGATGGTGGCGGTCAGCTCCATGGTGTCGTCGGTCACGTCGGCATTGTCGAAATCCTCTTCGGTCAACGTCCCCGCCAGGCTTGCGCTCCAGCGTGCCGACAGCTGGCGCTCGATCGACGCGTTGTACGAGAGCGTAGTTCGGTTCAGCAGCGTCAGGGTTTCGTAATCGTCGTCCGAGTAACCCACCGACAGCGAGAGCCCGGTGCGGTTGCGCGAGAAATTCCACGCCAGCGAGGCGTAGGTGTTCTCGAACGGATCCGAGGTCGACACGACACCGCCGGTCTCGCCCCCGGGCGGCCCGCCGCCGATCTCCGCGGCCGAGCGCAACATGTCGCTCGAATCGGTGAGCTGCGTGCCGAGACCGAGCACGAGCGTCGAGGAGCTCGACATCTGGCGCGTCACGTCGATGTTGAAGCGCGGGGCGCCGCTGTTCTCGCCTGTTTCCGGATCGAGCCAGGTATATCCCGCCTCGGCCGAGAGCAGCGTGCGCGCTCCCTCGACGCCATATCCGAGGAAAATGCTCTGGCGATCGAAATCGGAGCCGACCTGGTCGCTGAACTCGACCTGCTCCGCCACCGCGTTCACCGACAGGCCGCGATCACGTGTCACGCCGCGCCACAACGTGGCGCCGGCGGACGTGCGTTCGCTGTCGAGCAGGCTGCGCTCGTATTCGGCGAGCGAATACGTCGCGAAGAGATCGAGTCCGAGCGTGTCGCCGAAGCGCATCGCGAACCGCGGACCCGTCGTGAAGTAGTTGATGTTCTCGCGCGTGTCGGGCGTGACGGGCGCGAACGGATCGGTGATCGCCTGGCCGAAGGAATCGTGCACCAGCCACGAAAAGCGGTCGGGGACGATCCCGAACATCAGCGCCGCGTCACCCGTGCCTACGACTTCGTTGTCGAACGTGCCATCGAAGTAGTAACGGTATTCGGCATCGACGTTCGCGTCGGCCGTGAGGCGTGGACCTTCGGTCTGCCAGTCCAGCGTGAGACCGGCCGTGCCGATCGAATCGCTGATCTCGTCCGCATCGACGCGCGTGACGTTGTCGGAGTTGCCAATTCCGCCGGTCGCCGTCCAGTTCAGCTCGGCGAGCGCGGCCTGGCTTCCCGCTACCGCGAGCAAGCTCACAGCCAGAATCGTTGATCGCCGACTCATCATTCCTCACCTGCGGCGCCTCACCGCGCCTTCTTGCTATTTCGTTTCCGCGGACGGAGCCGACGTTCCGTAAAACTTCTGGTAGTAATCGTTGCGAGCGTTTTCGTCGCATTGATTCAGGATCAGGCTGATCGAACGGCCCTCGCCGATCATCTCGATTGCATCGAGCACCGCGCGCTGCGGCGTCGAGCCGGCGCCGACGACCAGCACGACCTGCCCGACCGCCGCCGTCAGCGCGCGCGATTCGGTCGTGAGCAGCAGCGGCGGCGAATCGAACAACACGAGGCGCTGCAGGCTGCTCGCGCCGATCCGCCCCACGAGCGATTGCATGCGCGAGCTCGCGAGCAGTTCGGTCGCGGTCTCCGACGCGCGTCCAGCGGGCAGGATCGAGAGCCCCGGCACGTCGGTGGGCAGGATGAGCGATTCGATGTCGAGCGTTTCATCGCGCAATGCATCGAGCAGGCCGGGCTCGGATTCGACCCCCAGCAGCCGGCTGATGTGCGGCTTGGCGACGTCGGCATCGACCAGCACCGCCTGGAGATCCTTTTCGAGCGCCAGCGACAAAGCGAGATTCATGCTCGAGAACGTCTTGCCGTCACCCGGCAGCGCGCTCGCGACCATGATGAGTCGCCCGTCGGGAATGGCCGCGGTGCCGCGGCCGAGCGCGTTGTCGACCAGCGGACGTTTGATCTGGCGATAGTCCTGTGCGATGCGCCGCTCGTCGCTCTGCGGCGGCAGGATGCCGGCCGCGCGCAACCGCTCACGATTGATGACGACGACGCGCGACGGATCCACCGGCGTGCGCGGCATTGGCGGTGGCTGCACCTGGTTGGCGGGAGGTGGCACGTGAGGCCGCACGGGCTCGGGCCCGCTGGCGCTGCGCGTGGCTTGCAGTTTCTTGAGTGCCTGCTCGACGAGACTCATCGGCTTACCACCCTCATTGCTGCAAGAACTGGCTGAGCGCGCGTGACGCGGGCTGCTGGATCGTCATGACGACACCGAACAGGATGACGAGACATCCCGACGCGGCGATGTATCGCTTGAGCTCGGCGCGCAAGGAGGCGCGATCGCGATCGAGCCAGCCGCGCGTGACGGTGCCGAGCACCGGCAGGCCCGTGACCTCGGCGAGCGACGCGGAATTGGAGAACACCGGCCGCAGCATGTGCATGAGATACGCGACGCCCGCGCCCGCGGCCAGCGCGAAGAAGAGGACGCCGATCAGGAACAGCGGACGATTGGGGAAGATCGGTTTGAACGATGCGGACGGCGGATCGACGATGTTGAACTTGACCGTGCCGGTCTGCTCCGCGTCGCCCGAAATGCGCGCCTTCTCCAGTTTCTCCAGCAATGCGTTGTACTGCGTGCGTGTGACATCGTAGTCGCGCGTGAGCCGGGCGTATTCGGCTTCGACTTCCGGCACGGTGTCGACCATGCGGCGCAGGTCCGCCTCGTGGCGGCGGCGCTCGGCGATCTGCGTGCGCAGCGCGGCGATCTCCACCTCGACCTGGTTCAACTGCAGCTGGATGTTCTGGCGAACGGGGTTGGTCTGCGCGCGTGCGACCGCGGCGACGCCCGCGTCTCCGCGGCGCATCGCTTCGATCTCGCTCTTCTGCCGCTCCTGCAGCTGCTCGAGCGTCTCGCGCGCGGCGATCACGTCCGGATGTTTCTCGGTGAAGCGCAGCAGCAGATCGTCGAGACGCGTCTGCGTCTCCTGTATGCGGCTGGCAGTGTCCTGCGCGCCCGCGCCGTTTTCCGACGACGATCCCGATTCGGAACGCGGCACGAACGGCGCTTCGCCCCGCAGCTGGCGCTGCAGCTCGTCGCGGCGGCTGGTCGCGACGATGAGCTGCGCCTCGAGATCCTCGGCGACCTGGATGTGTCCGGTCAGCCGCTGGAAGTAGTCGCCCTGCCCGCCCGGCACGAGGCCGACGTTCTTTTTCTTGAACTCGGCGAGCTCGGCCTCGGCGCTCGCGAGCCGCTTGCCGTATTCGGCGAGCTGCTCGCGCAGGAAGCGCTCGGCCGTCGCGGTGCCGGTGCGGTCGGAACGCATCGTGCCTTCGACGAAGGAGTTCAACAGGACGTCGACCACCTTCAGCGCCATTTCGCGGCTGTCGTCGCGAATGGTGATGCGATAGAACGTGTTCGGGATGCGCGGATCGCGGATCGCGGGCGGCTCGAGCGCGATCTCGATGCGCTCGCTCAGGCTCGAGAGCGTGCGGTCGCGCTCCGCCGGCGTCATCGCGGTGAGATTGATGCCCACCTGCTCGGCGACGCGCTCGAGGTTTGCCCGTCCCAGCAATCCCTGGCGGATGAGGTTCAGCTGCGATTCGAAATCCTGGCGGATGACCTGCCCTTCCAGCACGTTCTGCAGTGCCGTGCGCGTGTCGACATTCACGCGCGCGCGCGCTTCGAACGTATCGGGCAGCGCGAGCACGACGAGCCAGCCGAGCATGCTCACGATCCAGGCGGTGACCAGCGCATAGCGGCGGAAGCGCCAGGCGCCATGGAATTCGCTCTTGATCTTGTCGAGAAGCTCTTTCATCAGAAGCGTGACTCGGGGATGACGAGCACGTCGCCCGGACGCAGCTCGAGATTCTGGCGCATGTCGCCCTTGTTCAGCAGGTCCGCGAGGCGCACGCGCAGTTCCTTTTGATTGCCGTCGGCTTCCTTGCGAACGATCTTGGCGCGGTTGCCCGCGGCGAATTGCGCGAGACCGCCGCTCGCGAGCACCGCATCCAGCACGCGCATGCCTTCACGGTACGGCAGCGATTGTGGATTCGTGACGTGCCCGATGACCTTGACCTGGCTGAAGGCGCTGAGGGGATTCACGACGATCACGTTCACCTGCGGCGAACGGATGTACTCTGCGAGCACCGTCTCGATGTCCTTGGCGAGTTGCGAGGGAGTCTTGCCCACGGCGACCATGTCCTGGACGAGCGGCGTCGTGATCTTCCCATCGGGCCGCACGGGCACCGTCGTCGTGAGTTCCGGATTGCGCCAGACGAAAATCTGCAGCGAGTCGCCCGGGCCCACGACATAGTTCGGCCCCACCGTTGACGGGGCGGGAGCGGGTTGTTCGGCCGCCGGCGCGCTGGCCGGCGGCGCCTGCTGGGCGACGACCAGATTCGACCAAACAAGGACGGCGACCAATAGGGCGTTTTTCATGTATCGGTGTGCGTGGGGAGACTTAAGCGCGCGAAAGCTCAAGGAAAATCGGCCCGTAGGGTAACAGAAAGGATCCGGCGCCCGACCGGACCGAAATACCTACGCGCCCCAAAATCGTGACCTGATCCACGCTTGTCACGGGCGCCATCAACCGCCGGCTGACAAGGACTTTGCGAGGCTTTCGGCCTCGGCCCGTGCCTCGAACTGGCCTGATTCGCGCAGCAGCGCTTCGAGCTGGCGCCGGCCTTCGGGAATGGAGCCCGTCCGGGTCAGGGCCACGGCGTGGTGATAACGGATATCGAGATCCGAGCCCGCCTGGCTGAGCGCGGTCTGGAGGTACGGCAACGCCTCGTCGGCCTTGCCTCCGTTGAGCAGCAACCAGCCGAGGGTGTCGTTGGCGGCGGCCAGTTTGGGCGCCAGCCGCACCGCTTCGCGCGCCAGGTCGATCGCGCGTTTGTCGCCCATCTCGAAATAGAGCCAGGCGAGATTGTTGAGCACGACCACGTTCTGTGGCTGCTTCTCCAGCACCTTCCGGTACTGTTCCGCCGCGCGTGCACGCTCGCCGCCGCGGACGGCCGCGTCCGCCAGCAGCAGGCGGGCTTCGAGGTCCTGCGGATTGGCCTCGCTCCAGCGTTCCAGCAGCTGCGCGGGTCTGGGCAGTTTGGCCGAGACTCGCACGCGATAGTCCTTGACCGCGATCTGGGCCGCGGGGTTGCGCGCGTATGCGGCCTGGTAGGCGGCTGACGCGTCCGCCTCGCGCTGGCCCGCAGCGAACAGGTCGCCTTCGAGCACCAGTACACCCGTCTCCGGCGACTTCTTCTTGAGCGCCGCGACCCGCGCGTACGCCGCATCGGGATTGCGCTCCTCGAGATCCATGACCGACAGCACGGCCACCGCCGGCAGCCAGTCCGGACGGTGGGCCAGCGCCTTCGTGGCCGATTCGCGCGCGGCGCCGATCTGGCCCAGGACGCGCTGCGTGCGCGCCAGGTTGAGCCAGGTCGCGGGATTGTCGTCCTGTAGTTCGACCGCCGCGCGGAAGTGCGCCAGCGCCTGGTCGGCGCGGCCCGAATTGAGATACAGGGCGCCGAGCGCATTGCGCAATTCGGTGCTCCCCGGCGCCAGCTTGATGGCCGCCTCCGCGAGCTCGCTGGCCTGCCCCGCGTCCCCCTGGGCCAGCGCGAGCTGCGCCAGCCGCACCCGTGCATCGAGCGAGTCGGGGCGTTCGAGCAGCACGGCGTCGAAATGGGCGCGCGCACCCTTCGCGTCTCCCCGGGCGAGCGCGATTTCCCCCGCGGCCATGTGGGCGAGCAGGTTCTTCGGCTCGGCGGCGAGTAGTTTGTCGAGCGTCGCGGCCGCGGCGGCGCGTGCGCCGGCCACCCACTCCAGCTGCGCGAGCGGCAGCATGACGCTCGCCGGCGACGCTCCGCGTTCCAGCGCGCGATTGAGGGCGGCGCGTCCCGCCGCCAGGTCGCCGGCCTGCGCGTAGTAGGACGCCGCCATCGCCGCGATGTAGGGATTCGCCGGATTCGCCGCGACCAGGGAATCGACCTTGGCGCGCGCGGCGCCGGGGCCTTCGGATTCGCTGATGGCCGCGACCAGCAGCGCCGCCCTCGAGACTTCGTCTCCACCGCCCTCGCGCAGCAGCTTCGCGGCCTTCTCGGGTTGCTTCGCCTGTAGATAGGCACTCGCGAGCTGCGCGCGGGCGCCCTCGTTGCCGGGATCCTTCGCGAGCATCTCCTCGAGCAACCGTACCGACTGCGCGGCGCCGAGCTGCGAACGCGCGGCATCGATCAACGCGTTGAGCTGCGCGTCTCCCCCGGACTCGAGCACCGGCACCAGCATGCGCAGCGCGCCGTCGGGATCGTCGAGACGCATGCGCACCTGCGCGAGCAGCTGCCGCGCGCCGGGGTATTGCGGTGCGATCTGCAGAAGATCGTTCAGCTCCTGGTTCGCCTGGCCGAGATTGCCCTGCGCCACCAGCGCGAGCGAAAGCAGCAGGCGTGCCTGGACGAGTCCCGGCGACGAGCCGACCACTTCGCGCAGTTCCTTCACCGCCGTGGCGTAGTCGTTCGTGGCCATCGAGATGCGGCTCGCGACGTAGCGGGAAACGGGCGATCGGGGCGCGAGCCGCTCGAGCTTCGCGGCCGACTCGCGCGCGTCCGCGATCTCGCCCTGCAGCAACTGCATCTCGGTGAGCGCGGACAGCACCATCGCGTGACGCGCGACCTCGAGCTGGCGCGGGGCGAGTTCGCCGGCGCGCGCCAGCGCGGCCTCGGCGGCGTGTGAATCGCCGCTCGCCGCGAGCTGCAGGCCATAGGACGCCCACACGGCGGCCGAATCCGGATACCCGCGCGTGAGTCCGCGCAGTGCCTCGATCGCATCGTCGCGTTCGCCGCGCGCGGCGCGCGCTTCGAGCTCGCCGGTGCGTGCCTCGACGAGCGCCGCGTCGGCCGCGTAGGCGGCCGCGAAGTGTTTCTCGGCCCGCCCGTAATCCTGCATGCGCAGGTACGTGTTGCCGAGATGCAGATCGCGGCGGTCGCCGGGCAGTGCCGTGGCCGGATCCTCGAGCAGCTCGAGCGCCTGCTGATTGCGGCCGGCCGCGAGCGCGATGCGCACCTGCAGCTCGGCGCGGCGAGCCGGGTCGGTTTCGGCCGGGACCTTGTCGAGCTCACGCTGGGCGCCGTTCGCATCGCCGAGCCACAACACCGATTCGGCGAACAGCAGCCGCGCGTGCGGCATTTCGGGATCCTTGCGCAGGGCGTTCATGAGCTCGACCACCGCCGTCCGCTGATCGCCTTCCGCGATCGCCGCTTCGGCGCGCTTCACGCGCGACTCCGCGCTCGCGAAACGGTCGCAGCCCGTGAGGGCGACGGCGCAGCAAATGCCCAACAAGACGACGTGTTTCATCTGCACATTCCTGGCGATCAAGGACGCGCGAGTTGCGCGGAAAATCGGTCGAGGGTGGCGCGGGCCGCCTCGCAATCCGGCTCGCACGCCGCGCGCAGCACGATCGCGGACGACACCGGGTCGGACCAGAGCGAGCTCAGCCCGTAGAAAATCTGCGCGCGACGCGGATCGAGGAAGTCACGCTCGCCGACGCGATAACGCAGCAGCACCCACCAGCGGCGGCCGGCGCGATCGCGCGCCTCGAATCCCAGCCAATCATCGGAAACGCGCGGCCGGTCCACGGGGACGAAGCGTTCGCCGAGCGGCGCGTTCTCGAAGCCGCCGAGTTCCTTTCCCTGAAGCTGCTGGCGATACACGGCGCTGAAAGCCTGCACCGACTCGCCGCGCGACTCGAAGACGAACTGGCGGATGTCGTCCGCGTTCGCGAATCGCGGCGGGGCGGCGAACGCGTCCGCGCGGCTTTGCCAGCCGTCGATGCGCGGCGGCAGCGCCTGCGCGAGCGCCGCCTCCTCGTCCGCCACGTTGGCGTCGAGCCACGCGGGAACGGCCGGCAGCAGCAAGGCGGCCGCGGCGAGCAGCACGCCGCCCGCGGGAATCGCGACGCCGGCCTGCGCGGGCGCGGCCACGGGCTCGGGATTGCCTGGCCAGCGTCGCACGATCGCGAGATAGATAGCCATCGCGACCGCGAACATGATCCAGCCGAACGAATAATGCTCGCCGCTCACGAGGTAGTGCTGCATGTCGGTCAGGTGACCGGCCATGATGATGATCGCGATACGCACCCAGTTGGTGAGCAGCGCCGCGAGCGCCGCGTACACGATCAGCTTGATGCGAGTGCGGGCGGAGTCGCGATGCAGCTCCCCGTAGAACGTGGCGATCGCGATCGCGACTATGAAGAAGTGCAGACCACTGCAGCCGCCGGCGATCTCGAAGCGGCCGGCCGGAATCTGGAACTCGAGTCCGTCGAAGTACACCGGAATCCCGATGACGCTGAGCACGCCGCGTACCGCGAGCGTGGACGCCCACTGCAGCGCGGGCACGAGCGTGTCCCACACCGGGATCGCGAAATAGAGGAACGCCAGCGGCAGCAGCGCCCTGCGCGTCAGCGCGAACCCGAAGAGCGACCACGCGAGCGAGATGCAGATGAGCGGCAGCAGCGCCTGGTGCGCGATCGAGATACCTGCACGCACCGACACGAGCCATACGACGCCGAGTCCGGCCGCGAGCACCATCGCGAATGGTGACGGCGCGACGGCCACCGCCGCGTAATCCGCGCGGTTGCGCCACGCGATGATGAACGCCATGACCAGGATGAGCGGACCGTGCGTGTACGAGCGCGTGACGGTGTCGGTCCAGCGCACCAGCAATGTCTCGGTGGTCGGCCAGAGCGCGAGCATCGTCGCGACGATCACCAGCGCCAGCGCGGCGGCGCGCCATGCGCCAACGCCCGGACCCGCCGCGCGTACCGCCGCGAGCGGGAGTGGCGACTTGTATGTCCCGCTCTCCTGCATGTCAGTCCGTGATCGCGTACTTCGACATGAGATCGTAGAGCGTGGGCCGACTCACGCCGAGCAACTCCGCCGCGCGAGAAATGTTGTTGTCGCTGATCGACAGTGCCTGCTGGATCGCCTGCCGTTCGGCGCGCGAGCGCACTTCCTTCAGGTTGAACAGCAGGGTGCCCTCCCCGGCGTCACGCAGCCCCAGGTCCTCCGCCGTCAGCAGCGCGCCTTCGGCCATGATGATCGCGGCCTTCACCTTGTTCTCGAGTTCGCGCACGTTGCCCGGCCAGCGGTAGGCCTCGAGCGCCGCGATCGCGTCTTCGGTGAAACCGCGCTTGGGACGGCCCTGCATGCCGTTGTACTTGCGTAGCAGCGCGTGCGCGAGCACTGTGGGCCCGCCGCGCCGCTCGCGCAGCGGCGGCACGTTCACCGCCACCTCGCTGATGCGGAAGTAGAGATCCTCGCGGAATTTCTGCTCCGCGATCAGCGCCTGCAGATCCTTGTTGGTCGCGCACACCACGCGGATGTTGACCGCGATCTCCTGTCGACCGCCGATGCGCTCGATGACGCGGTCCTGCAGGAAGCGCAGTAGTTTGGCCTGGAGCTGCAGCGGCATGTCGCCGATCTCGTCGAGGAACAACGTGCCGCCGCTCGCGACCTCGATCTTGCCGGGCGTCTGCTTGACCGCGCCGGTGAACGCGCCCTTATCGTGTCCGAACAACTCGCTCTCGAGCAGCGCCTCGGGAATCGCGGCGCAATTGATCGCGACGAAACGCGCGTTCTTGCGTCCGCTCTGCGAATGCACGGCGCGCGCGATGAGCTCTTTCCCGGTGCCGCTCTCGCCGAGGATCAACACCGACACGTCGGCCGGCGCGACCTTCTCGACCATCCGGCAGACACGCAGCATCGCATCGTCGGTCGCGATCAGCCCTTCGAACGGCGCGCGCATCTGCGCTTCCTGGAGCTGCCGGTTCTGCCGCTCGAGCTCGTGCAGCCGGAAGGCCCGGCTCACGATCAGCCGCAGCACGTCGGCGTCGAGCGGCTTCTGGTAAAAATCGTAGGCGCCCTGCGCGACGGCGCGCATCGCGTTGTCGCGATCGGCGTTGCCGGTTATGACGATGATGCGCGTCAGCGGGGCGAGGCTCAGGATCTCGCGCAGCGTGCGCATGCCCTCGCTCGTGCCTTCGGCGTCCGGCGGCAGGCCGAGATCCTGCAGCACCACCGCCGGTTCGTAGCGGCGGACCAGCGCGAGCGCTTCCTCGCGATCGCCCGCGACGATCACTTCGTATTCGTCGAAGCTCCAGCGCAGCTGCTTCTGCAGGCCGATGTCGTCCTCGACGACCAGCAGTCGCGGCTTTTCGACGATTTCGGCGGCAGCGACGTTCATGTGGTCACCGGCAGGATGAATGAAAAGGTCGTCCCCGAACCGGGGCGACTATCTACTTCGACGTCGCCGCCGAGGGACAGCGCCAGCTCGCGCGCCTGGTAGGCGCCGATCCCCATTCCCTTCGCGCCCTTCGTGCTGTGGAACGGCCGGAACAGCCAGTGTTTCACGAATTCCGAATCCATGCCCGACCCATCGTCACTGATGGCCACGCGGGCCTGGGTCGCAGTGTCGCTGATCGACACGCGGACCTTGCCGCCCTCGCCGGTCGCGTCCTGGGCGTTGCGCACCACGTGTTCGATCGCCGCGACGAGCTGTTCGCGATCCGCGCTCACGAGGCACAGGCATTGTTCGCCGGCCGCGAACTCGGGACGGGGCTTTCGCGCCTGGCAGCGTTCGACCGCCGCCGCCACGAGCTCGGACAGTCTGACCGGAGGCGCGCTCGCGGGAGTGGTCGCTCGGCGGCTCAGCTGCTCGATCAGCCGGGTGATGCGCTCGGAGGTATTAGCAATAGTGGCGATGGCGTCGTCGAAGAATTCCGGGTTGTGCCGATGCCGGACCGCGTTGCCGACCACGAGCGAAAGCTGCGCGGCGCAATTCTTGAGGTCGTGCATCACGAACGCCGTGAGGCGGTTGTAGGTTTCGAACTGGTTCATTTCCGCGAGGCGCCGGTCGGCATCATGTTGCGCAAGCATAGTGGCGACGTGCTGCCCCATGGTGTTCAACAGGTCTCGATCTTCGAAGACGAGATCGAACGGCGGCGGCGGATCGAACAACACGAAGAAGCCGATCAGCTGATCGAGGCGGAAGATGGGCGAAACGATGCGCCAGCGCCGGTCGTCCTCCATCCAGCGCGGCACCGCGACGTGGTCGTACAGCGAAGGTTTCCCGGCGCGTTCCGCCAGGTCGACGATCCAGCGGCGCGACCGCATGAGCGCGGGCAGCGGATCGTCCACGCCGACGTCGGCGAGGTGCGGAAGATCCGCCGTGGACAGGGGCCAGCCGGCGGCGGGTACGAAGCGCTTGCCCGTCTCGTCGAGCGTATACAACACGCCGCCCGGCGCGCCCAGTGTCTGCGCAACGGCCTGGACGCTCGTGCGGTGCACGTCGCTCGAAGACAGCGTGCGGCTGAATCGCAGCCACTCGACGCGGTAGTCGTACTTGTTGCGATAGAAATGCTTGTTGACGAACACGCGCAGGCGCCGCCGCATCGCCGCGGAGGTCACCAGGATGATGAGCACGGCGAACGCCCCTATCAGGAAAGCGCCGCGCGCCGCCTCGCCCCAGTTCCCGCCGAGCTCGCGGATCGCGTAGCCCGCGAGCGACATCAGCAGTAGATAGGTGCCGGCCGCGAGGAAGGTGGTCGTGTAGAACGTCACCTGGCGCGAAACGAACACGCGCAAGTCGGCGTTGGGCAGCCGCCGCGCGCCGAGCAGCAGGAACGGCACCATCAGCACGTTCGCGAAACCGCGCGCATGCCAGCTCATCGCATCGATGCCGCCGAGCAGCACGGCCTGGGCGTACAGGAACAGGTCGTACGTGAACAGTCCGCCCACGCCGATCGCGAGGAACTTGAAGTCCGGACGCGCGATCTCCGGCGCGTTGCGATAGATCTGTTCGAGCAGCAGCAGCATGAGCAGCGCGAAACAGAAGCCGCCGCCGGACATGACCTTCTCGATGGGAATGCCCACGAGCGCGGCCACGGCCCACAATCCGAGCAGCACGTAACTCACCGGCGCGAATAGCCGCGGCAACGTCGCCGGCGCGACGCCCAGCAAGGCGACCAGCCAGGCGGAGCCGCGCAGGATCTCCACGGCGAGAATGATTCCCGGGTGAATCGGAAGTCCGCTGTGCAGCAGCGCGAGCGTCGCCGCCCAGATCACCGAGAGCGTGATCGCGAGCGTGAGCCGCACGACCCGGCCGTCGCCGCCGCGTCGCGCGGACGCAAGCAGCACCGCGAGCCCGGCGAAGCCGATCGAGGCCACGCCGAAGCTGATGACGCCGAACGCGTTCACGGCAGGACGCCCGGCCGCCGGGGCACCTCAGCGCCCTCCCTTCCCGAGCAACACCACTTCAACGGTCTGCAGCAGGATCATCATGTCGAACAGCAGGCTGTGGTTCTTCACGTAGTACAGATCGTACTGGAGCTTCTCGATCGCATCCTTTTCGGAAGATCCGTACGGATAACAAACCTGGGCCCAGCCGGTGATGCCGGGCTTCGCGCAATGGCGCTCGTCGTAATACGGGATGGATTCGGCGAGCTGCGCGACGAACAGCGGGCGCTCGGGCCGCGGACCGACGAAACTCATGTCGCCGCGCAGCACGTTGAAGATCTGCGGCAGCTCGTCGATGCGCACCTTGCGGATGAAGCGTCCGATCATCGTGACGCGATCATCGGCGCCGCTCGCCCAGCGCGGCTTGCCGTCGCGTTCCGCGTCCACGCGCATGCTGCGGAACTTGAGCACGTCGAATTCGTGGCCGTCGAGTCCGACGCGCCGCTGGCGGTACAGGATCGGCGCGCGCGGACCGTCCTCGAGCATGATGCCGAGGATGGTCAGCAGCATGAACGGCCAGGTGACCAGCACCAGGCCCAGCGAAGCGGCGACGTCGAACGCGCGCTTGGTGGTCGTGCGCATGATGTCGCGGCGAAAACCCTCGGAAAAAATGATCCAGCTCGGATTCAGCACGTCCAGGTGCACGCGGCCGGTTTCGCGCTCGAGGAAGTTCACGAGGTCGATCACTTCGATGCCGTTCAGGCGGCAATCGAGCAATTCGCGCACCGGGAAATCGCGGCGCCGGTCGTCCATGGCGACCACGATTTCGACGACGTCGAGTTCCTTGGCGAGACGGCGCAGCTCCTGCGCCTTGTGCGGCAGCACCTTGGCCGGATCCACGAGCACGTCTTCGCCGTTCGCGGGCATGTATCCCACGATGATGAAGCCGCGCTGATCGGCGCGGCGGCGCAACTGCAGCAGGCTCTGCGCGCGCTGACCGGTGCCGTACACGAGCACGCGGCGCTTGAACGCGTCCTCGTCGATGAACGCCTGTTCGATGATGCGCGCGAGCAGCACCAGCGCGAACGACATCGTGGCCCACGCGAGCGCCTGGCCGGGTTCGGGGCGCAGCACCGGCAGGAAGAACGAAAGGATCGCCAGGATCACCAGCGCCAGCGTGTGCGCTACGAGCGCGCGCAGGATGATGCCGAGCGTGCGCGCGCGCTGGCGGGCGCTGTACAGGCCCATCGCGGTGAGCGCGATGCCGCAGCTCGCGACGAACGCGAGAATTTTCGCGGACGTCGGCGTCCACGTGGTCAACAACTCGGCGAACGACTGATCGTAGAACTGCACCTGGACGATCAGCGCGGCGAGCGCGAACAACACCGTCTCGATCGCGGCGAGAATCGCGATCGGCAGGTTGTGGTAGTGATTGAAGATGCGCACCCTCATCGCATCAACTCGCGCGCGTCATGCGGACCGGCATCGTGGAACCCGACACATATATATGAAGGGATGGGTTCGGTTGTTCTACAGATATGTTAACTAACAATCGCAACTCACCGTCGGGACTTGCCAACCGCTGTCTCGTGCCCAGGTCACAATTCGCAAAAATGTCTCCGAATACAGACGCTTAGACGTATTGCTGCACGACATTACGTTTCCTATCCTTGCCGCAGCTTGATCCCTGTAAGGGCAAACCCACCGCGAGGTGGGGACGCAAAGCTACCGATCTCGGCCGGATGCCGAGACAGCGGAGTTGCCAAATCATGCCAACGTCGAGTTCGGTTGTAGTTCGTATCGGTCGTCGCATTGCTCCGATTCTGAGCGCGTTCACACTTTTGGCGCTGGCGGCGTGTGGAAGTGAAGGCGGCGGCGGCGCCGATGACGGCCCTGAAATCCCCAGCCCCATTACCGACGGGGGCGCTGCCTCCCCCACGATCTCCGGGACCCCGGCCACGTCCGTGACCGTCGGGCAGGCGTATTCATTCACTCCCCAGGCCAGCGATCCGAATGGCGACCCGCTGACCTTCGAAATCGAGAACCGCCCCTCCTGGGCGACGTTCGAGGCCACCACGGGCCGGCTCTTCGGCACACCCTCCGCCGCGGGAACGTTCGCCGGGGTGAGGATCAGCGTCACGGATGGCCGGACGCGCGCCAGCCTGCCCGCCTTCACGGTGTCGGTGCGGGCGGCGTCCGCGATTGGCAATGCAACGCTGTCCTGGACGGCGCCCACGCATCGCACGGATTCCACGCCGCTCACGAATCTCGCAGGCTACAAGATCTATTACGGCAATTCGCCGACTCATTTTCCGAACATCGTCAACGTCGGGACACCAGGCCTGACGAGCTACGTCATCGAGAACCTTTCCGAAGGGACGTGGTATTTCGCCGTGGCGGCGGTGGATTCGACGGGAGCGGAAAGCCGGCTGTCGACGCCCGCGAGCAAGACGATCAGCTGAGCTGAGGAAAGTTGGCGTCCCCAGGGGGATTCGAACCCCCGTTACCGCCGTGAAAGGGCGATGTCCTGGGCCTCTAGACGATGGGGACGCCGGGAAATGTACAAAGACGTGGTGGAGCTAGCCGGGATCGAACCGGCGACCTCTTGCATGCCATGCAAGCGCTCTCCCAGCTGAGCTATAGCCCCACGCGAGGCGCGGGAAACTACTCACCCTCAGGAAGTATGTCAAGGCGAACCCCGGCGTCCGCGTTTCGCCGGTTATGTCCTCTCGCGCGCGCGTTGACCGCGATTCCACTCCGCCATTTCCCCAGAGGAAAGCCTCCACTGTCTGCTCCCAGTAACAGATTGCTCGTCCGCTCCATGAACGATTAACTGCTCGCATCAAGCAAAGGCAAACCCATCGCGAGGTGGGGACGCAAAGCTTCCGGTCTCGAGTCGAGAGTCGACACGAGATAGCGGAGTTGCCGGCGGACGTGTCGTCACACGTCGTCCGTCGTCAGTTCCGTTGTCCGTTCACTAACTACTCCCCGGCGGCATGTGTTGCCCGCGCAGCATGCTGCAAATGGAGTAGTTAGAACCATGATGAATCTCTTTTCGCGCCAAGGCCCGCGCCTGGCGCTGGCTCTCGGCGTTATGGTCGCGGTCGCAGGATGCGGGCAGGATGCCGGCGACGACGTGCCGAATCGCCCACCGACCATCGGCGGCGTGCCCAATGTCCAGGTCGATGCCGGAGCCGCGTATTCCTTCACGCCGCGCGCCGAGGATCCGGATGGCGATTCGCTCACCTTCCGCGCCGAGAACCTGCCGTCCTGGGCGACGCTGAACGCCACCACCGGCGCGATCACCGGCACGCCGGGTGATGCCGACGTCGGCACGTCGGGCATGATCACGATCGAGGTCACCGACAACGAGTCCGCGGCGCAGCTCGAGCCCTTCCAGATCGAAGTCCGCCCGCGCACCTCGGGGACTACGCCTCCTCCGTCGCCGCCCAACGTGAATCGTGCGCCGACGATTTCCGGCACGCCGTCGACCAGCGTCGTCGCGGGAGCGGCGTACAGCTTCCAACCCGCCGCGGTCGACCCCGACGGCGACAACCTGACGTACAGCATCGAGAGCCTGCCCGCCTGGGCGTCGTTCAGCACGTCCACCGGCCGGCTGACCGGCACTCCCGCGGCGGGCAACGTCGGTTCCTATGCCGGCATCGTGATCCGCGTGTCGGATGGTTCGCTGACCGCGGCGCTGCCGGCGTTCACGCTCCAGGTCACTTCCGCGCCGATCGCGAATCGTCCCCCCGTCATCTCCGGCACTCCGCCGGCGAGCGTGGTGGCCGGATCGGCCTATTCGTTCGCGCCGACGGCGTCTGATCCGGACGGCAACACGTTGACGTTCTCGATCCAGAACCGTCCCACCTGGGCCTCGTTCGATACGGCCACGGGACGACTCACGGGCACCCCCACCACCTCGCAGCTCGGCACGTTCTCGAACATCGCGATCAGCGTCTCTGATGGCACGACGGCCGCCGCGCTGGCGCCGTTCTCGATCACCGTGACGCAGGCCGCCAATCGTCCCCCGGTCATCAGCGGCACGCCGCCCACGACCGTGACGGCCGGACAGGCATACACGTTCACGCCCACCGCGTCGGACCCGGACGGAAACACGCTCACCTTCAGCATCGCGAACGCGCCCGCATGGGCGACGTTCGATGCGGCCACCGGCCGATTGTCGGGAACGCCGACGGCCGCGAACGTCGGTAGCACGTCGGGCGTCACGATCACCGTGAGCGACGGTCGCACGACCGCGAGCCTGGCCGCGTTCAGCATCGCCGTGGCGGCCGCGTCGTCCGGCAGCGCGACGCTGACCTGGGTCGCGCCCACCACCAACAACGACAACTCGCCGCTCACGGATCTCTCGGGATACCGGATCGAATACGGCCGCAGCGCGACCAACCTCGACCAGTTCGCGAACGTGAACACCGCGGGCGTGACGACCTACCGCGTCGAGAACCTCTCGTCGGGAACGTGGTACTTCGCGGTGCGCGCGTTGTCCGCGTCGGGACGTCAGAGCAATGTGTCGAACATTGCCTCGCTGACGGTCAACTAGTCAGGCAGACAGCGCCTCGTCCAGCCGCGCCAGCGTGCGCGGCTGGCCGAGCAGCGCCAGCGTCTGATCGATGGGCGGCGATACCGTGCCGCCCGTCACCGCCACCCTCAGCGGCTGGGCGATCTTGCCGAGCCCGAGACCCTTCTCCGCCGCGAGGCTTTCGAGCGCGCCGTGCACCGGCTGCGCGCCCCACTCCTGGAGCGCGCCGAGACGCGCGCGCAGCTCGCGCAGCAGCTCCTTCGCATCGGCCGTCAGGTGCTTCTCGGCCGCCTTCGCATCGCGCGTGACGCGGTCGCCGAAGAAGAAGCGGCTGTTCTCCGCCATCTCCTTGAGCGTCTTCGCGCGTTCGCGCTGCGCGAGCACGATGCCTTCGAGCAGCTCGTCGTCCTGCGAATAGATGCCGAGGCGCGCGAGATGCCAGCGCAGGTGCGGCACGATGTCCTTCGGCTGCGCGCGCACCATGTGCTGCTGGTTGAGCCACAGCATCTTGTCCGGATTCAGCGCGGAGGCCGACTTGTTGATGTCGCGCACGTCGAAGGCCGCGATCATCTCGTCTCGCGTGAAGTATTCCTGGTCGCCATGCGACCAGCCGAGGCGCACGAGATAGTTGAGCAGCGCCTCGGGTAGATAGCCCTGGTCCTGGTATTCGAGCACGCTCACCGCGCCGTGGCGCTTGGAGAGCTTCGCGCCGTCGGGACCCAGGATCATCGGCACGTGCGCGTAGACCGGCGGCGTCTTGCCGAGCGCGAGCAGCATGTTCATCTGCCGCGGCGTGTTGTTGAGGTGATCGTCGCCGCGGATCACGTGCGTCACGCCCATGTCGGCGTCGTCGACGACCACGCAGAAGTTGTAAGTGGGCGTGCCGTCCGAGCGCGCGATGATGAGGTCGTCGAGCTCCTTGTTCTGGAACACGACGGGACCGTGCACGACGTCTTCGACGACCGTCGCGCCCTCTTCCGGGTTCTTGAAGCGCACGACCGGCTGCCGGCCACTCGCGGGACCCGGCCCCTTGCCATGACGGCAGCGGCCGTCGTAACGCGGCTTTTCCTTGTGCGCCTGCTGCTCCGCGCGCATCGCGTCCAGCTCTTCCTTGCTGCAATAGCAGTGATAAGCCGCGCCCGCCTCGAGCATCTGGCCGATCACTTCTTTATAGCGATCGAAACGCTGGGTCTGATAGAACGGCCCCTGGTCGTGGTCGAGCCCGAGCCAGGCCATGCCCTCCAGGATCACCTTCACCGCCTCGGGCGTCGAGCGTTCGATGTCAGTGTCCTCGACGCGCAGGATGAACTGGCCCTTCATGCGCCGCGCGTACAGCCAGCTGAACAGCGCCGTGCGCACGCCGCCGATGTGCAGCAAGCCGGTGGGGGAAGGAGCGAATCGGGTGACGACGGGCGTGGACATGGGTTCGGGCCGGTCTTTTTGGGGGCGCGAATCGTAGCAAGGACAGTGCCGGGTGGGGGAACCGAGGGTTGGCCCCGTACGGCGGTCCCGAGGGCGAAACCGGCATTTGATTCAGCCCCGGCCGGTCTTTAGACTCTCGCCCCTCTCGACGGGACTTCAGTCCAGGCGGGCGGTTAGCTCAGCGGTAGAGCACTGCTTTCACACGGCAGGGGTCACAGGTTCAAGCCCTGTACCGCCCACCACTTAATCCCAGCGAAAACAGCGATTTGCGCGCAAGCGCGGATCGCTGTTTGTTTTTGGGAGTGGCATTTGGGACAGTTGTGGGACAGTGAAACAGGTGTTTTTCGAACATCGTTTTCACGAGGAACACACATGGCCACATTCGAAAAACGCGGTGATTTCTGGCGCGCAAAAGTGCGTCGCAATGGCTTCCCTGCGCAATCGCGAACGTTCGACAACAAGGCGCTCGCGGAGCGATGGGCGCGCGAGATTGAGAACGAGATGGATCGCGGGGATTTTGTTGATCGGACGGAGGCTGAGAAGAACACGCTGGCGGAGGTGTTGAAGCGGTATCAGAAGGAGATCTCGCCGACGAAGAAGGGAGCGGAATCGGAGGACTACCGGATCGACAGCATTTTGAAATCGAAACTTTGCCAGACCAAAATGTCGGCGCTGTCGAGCGCCCACTTGGCTTCATATCGTGACGACCGCTTGAATCAGGTCTCTTCCTCCACCGTCAATCGCGAGCTCAACGTGATCTCCCACGCGATTGAAATCGCACGGAGGGAGTGGAATATCTACATGGCCGAAAATCCCGTTCGACTCGTCCGTCGACCCAAAGCACCGAGAGCACGGGATCGGCGATTTGTGAAAGATGAGGAAAAGCGGCTAATTACAGAGTGTCGGAAGACAGCACGAAATCCTTTCCTGCTACCGGTAGTTCAACTGGCAATTGAGACCGGCATGCGCCAGGGAGAAATCGTCGGTATTGAGCGCAATCGGATCGACCTCAGGAAAAAGTACATTGTTCTGCCGGATACCAAGAATGGCGAACAAAGAATCGTTCCCCTGTCGCCAAAGGCAGTTCAGGTTATTAAGGCCCTCCCTGATTCGACCGACGAGAAGCTGTTTCCGGGGTTAACTACCGAGGCCGTTAAGCGCGCCTTCATTCGTGCGACAAGGCGGGCCAAGCTCGAGAATTTCCATTTTCACGATTTGCGACACGAGGCAACCAGCCGGCTGTTCGCTCTAGGACTTAACCCGATGGAGGTGGCGGCGATCACTGGCCACAAGACTCTGCAAATGCTGAAGCGGTACACCCACCTAAACGCCACGGATCTCGCACAAAAACTCGTGAAGACGCAACGTTAAATTTTCGCTGGCGGCCTCAGGGACTGACTCTGTCCTCCCGACGAAAAGCAGGTTAGCGAAGAGCAAATTCCTGCTTCACACCCCGCCTGCTTCGTTTTGGCCGAGGTCACCATTCGCCGACTGCCTCATGGGCGGCGATGAATGCCCGTCAAGCACCTAGCGCAGGCCTCAAGGTCCCGGGAGCGTGCGAGCCATGCCGCAGCAATTTAGTATGCTCCGAGCGAGAGCTACGATGCCAACGGCTCACCTTACTACTGCCCGGCAGCCTGCCGAACCAAGAACCTTGTTTGCCGCCCTCCAGGAATCTCTATGACATCCAACGCACGTGGAATCGACACCATCAAGGCTGAGATCGAGGACGGCTACTCCGATGACAGTCTATTCAACATCAAGCCTTGGGGCGCTGACCTTTCTTTTCGAGAGCTCATCGACAGATACGACCAAGACGAACTAGTGAAGCCGGAACTCCAACGCAACTATGTTTGGGACCGCCGAGAAGCATCTCGTTTCATAGATTCACTGCTGCTTGGCCTTCCAGTCCCTAGCATTTTCCTCGCGCAGACGAACGATGAAAAGCTATTAATAATCGATGGCTATCAGCGAATCATGACCGTTCGCGACTTCGTCCGCGGAATTTTCTCGCGAGATGACAAGGCATTCGCACTCTCACGAACGGAGAAAATTAACGCCAGATGGCGTGGGCAGCAGTTCAGCGAACTTACAGACGCTGAGCAGCGCCGGATCCGGAATACGACAATTCACGCAATCATCTTTGCGCAGCAAAAGGAACCTCAAAGCGACGACACGAGCCTTTTCCAAGTATTCGAGCGAATCAACACTTCGGGCCGCACACTGACTGCCCAGGAAATCCGCAACTGCGTCGCGCAAGGCGCATTCAACAAACTACTATTTCGATTGAATGAACTACCGACATGGCGCGCACTTTTCGGAAGTGATGAGCCTGACCCCAGGATGCGGGACATGGAGTTTATTCTGCGCTTTTTCGCGCTAAGCGCGCCGTCCTTCGATAACGCAAAGGAACGACTCTCGCTTCGCCAACACCTCGATGTGTTCATGAAGAGTCACGCAGATATCAATGCTGCAGTTTCAGAGGAGCTCGCTTCCCGATTCACTGCGATGGTTGATCGTGCTCACCGCATGTTCGGAACTTCCGCATTTCAGAACACGCTCCATTCAAAGGCAGCGACGTCTGGACCGAAATTTAGTCCGACGATTTTCGATTCAATCGCTATAGCAATTGATAAGTCGCTAAAGCAGGAGCTCGCCGAGCCACACGATGCTCAGGAACGTAAGGCATCGCTCCTGGGTGATCCGGACTATCGCAAGGTTATCGCCCAGGAAACGATGCGGAAGAGCAGCATCACTAAGCGCATCGAGAAAGCTTGCCACTACTTTTTCGACGCAGGCCATGAATAACACCGATGTTGATTTGCTGTTGGCACAATGCAGCTCTGAGCTAGTGCACGTCCAAGATAGCATCAACGCGCTGGGTATCACCTCCGCTGTGTCTCCATACCTAACAAAGTACGCCGTAATCCGCGCGTGCGGAAGTGTCGAAGTGGCATTCAAAGCCTTGATCGCCGACTACTGCAACAAGCGCAGCAAGAAGCAGGTTAAGCGATACATTGCCCTCAAGATAACTCGCAGCTCTGCGAATCCTTCCCATGGAAAAATCATTGAGATGCTCGACCAGTTCGATGAAGCCTGGAAGAACTCGTTCAAGGCAAATCTTGGAGCTGACCCACTAAAGACGCAGATGCTAAGTTCTCTTCAGTCGCTTGTGGACGCAAGGAACGAATTCGCTCACGGCGGCAATCCAACTCTGAGCATTAGCGACGTGATCACGCATTTTGGCCACGCTCGTAAAGTCTTGGAACACGTCGACCACGTCGTATCTTGAGCCAAGGCGGATCCGGCAAATTGCGGCCCCTGTTCGGTCCTGAATAATTCCGCCGCTCCGAGTTCGCGATGGCTTAGCCAATGCGTATGAGCGGTCGGTTCGAGAATACTTTCTGAAGTTGTTGGCCGGCGACCAAGGCTATTTCACAAAGATCTTCAATGTCGGTACGCCGACCGATGATGGCGGCACCTTGAATGACACTGGTGGGTGCTTGCCTTCTGTCCACACGAGGGTTAACACAAAACGCTGCAGGTGCGTCGTCAAGTGCACGAGGTGATCGGAGGCCTCTGAGTTCGAATCGTGCGCGATGGCGTTCCGTGCTCGCACGCAATCCGAAAGGAATTCACCGACAGATCGCCCATCAATCTCCTTGGGTTCCCTGACCTTTATCGCGAGCTCTCGAAGAGCGCTTGCGAACGACTGCATCGAAAGTGCTGCGAGCGCGCCCGCAAGCGATTGGGATTCGCCGTCCGGGAGAGAATCTGCCGCCTGTGTGATAAAGGATTTTAAGAGCGCTTGCGCTGCAGGACTGCGTGACTCGCGCTTTACCATCCGCTCCAGCGCCAGGTAGCTGAGGAGAAATCTTGTCCGAGGTGATAATTCCGAAGTCGCGCGACCCAGGATTTCAAGCGCATCTCGCTGCCTGTCAGAGAGTTTTAGTTCGATCGGCCAAAGTGTCTTTAGAGCGTCGAGCACGTACTCCGGATCGGATGGATACACATCAAGGACGCCCGAAACGATAAGTTCGGCGTGGTTCCCGTCATCGGGAAGAATTCCCACCCCGACAATGCTGTCGACCAAAGTAACCCCATGCTCTTTAGCTAGCTTCTTTTTTGGTTCGTCCGCCATGCGAGCTGAAGTTGTATCGGTTGGTGGGACCTGCAGACCCAGGGCAAGGCTGGCATTCAAAACTTGGAGATGCACCCAGAGCTGATCGCCCCTCGCCTGGGCCGAGGCGGCGTCAGGAAAGCCGCTCATTGCGAAGTGAAAGCGCGTGGCATCGATCAGCTTCTGAGCGTCGCGGGCGACTAACGAAAGAGTTTGCCCGTCTGGAAGCTCGATGCTTTTCACTTCTTGTTCAAAGCGGAAGAACCCTGGACGTGGATGGCCAAATGAAAGGCGGAGTTCGAAGGTAGTACCCGAGTCTTGAGTCATGTCGGTCGGCCGTTACTCTTCGGAAGATGTCTCTACATGAGGATTATCCTGCTCCCTACGATTGCTGCAACGAGCCATAGGGCCGTGCCGACGATGGTTTTCCACGCGAGAGAGCGCGCGATAGCTTGGTTGTGCCGTGAAATATGCCCAACTTCGATTAGGGAATTGCGGACCGCCGTGGTGAGTTCGCTCAGCTGCTGTTCGATTTGAGCGACGACAGTGGTTGCAGCGCTTCTTGCTTGCAACTGCGCTGCCTCAGAGAGCCCACGCTCTACCAGCCCGAGCCAGTCTTCGCCGAGCTTTGCCGCAAGTCGTGAATGCGCATCGGCAGTTGCTGATGCACTGGCTTGCACGGCCCTTAACACCCTGATTGCCTCGTCTTGTTGCCGTTGGGCCTCGTCCACCTCGCGCCTCCTCAATGCGCCCGCCTCGTTCATCGTCCGCACGTACTCCCCGACCGACGCCTGGATCTGCCCGAGAATCATGGCTGCGCGCTCTTCAAGCTTGTCCGTATCAACGTTCACATTGCCTCCTTATTACGAGAGTTCGCGAAGTCAGAGCTCGCGGTCTATCCCGCGCTGCTTTGGAACAGGCGGTTCCCTGGTTGCCGACTTCGGCTCGCGGATCCCTTCGATCCGCTGGCCCTGTTTCGATTTCAGCTCGGCTTGAGCCGCGCGACTCGGAAGCTCACGAATGGTCAGTTCGCCGGATCGAAGGTGCTCGTTTTCGTCCAGGACCCTTTCGAAAGATGATTCGACGCGTGCCCTGAATCTTTCCCGGATAGCCTCCGCAGATCGGCCCCCTTTTCCGCGTGTTTCATCCGAGCCAGCAGCAGTCCGCGCTATGAAATCGGTGGCGAGCTCCTTTGGCCTGGCCCGGGAAAGCGCAGAATTCAGATCCGAATTGCTTCGGAAATCTTCTCTCGCGTAATGAAGCTCCGTCGATTCGCGATGACGGGAAAGCGCCACGTAGGTGAGATGCCGATCAAAGCTCGGCGTCGCGAGCACGTATGTACGATCCACGGTCGCGCCCTGCCCTTTGTGAATCGTCGATGCGTAACCATGGTCCAGGTGCCGATAGTAGTGAGTGTCGACTTTGACCTCGGAACGCGACTCATCGTGCAGAGTAGCCGTCAGTATTCGGCCATCGATCTGCTCGATCGTCGCCAGCGTTCCGTTCTTCACCCCTAGACTCTTCTCATTCCTGAGGAAGTAGATTCGGTCGCCCTGAGCGAACTCCCGCTGCCCCCGTTCAGTCTCGAAGATTTGTCCATCAGCGAGGTATCCACCCGCCTTCCGCAGCGCGCGCGCGGCCTCGTTGAGTGCGTGCACGTCTGCTCGAGCGTGGGCAAGCATGAGCTGAGTACCCTCACGTTCTGCACCCTTCGCCCAAGCGGCTATCAGACCAGAGCGCGCTTCCTCCCGCGTGGTGTGAGCCTTGATCAGTCGATGGAGTTCGTAGCCCGCGAGCGCTTGTGATGTGTTGCCGGCCGCCAGCTGGCGTGTGGCTTCGCGCTGCCACAACTCCTTCTGACGACGCACTTCCTCGAGCTGGACGCCGCCAACGGTTGCCAGAACTCCACGGAATGGCGCACCTGCTTCAATCGCCTGCAGCTGTTCCGGATCGCCCAACAGAACCACCTTGGCCTGCGCTGTGTCGGCGGCCTCGAGTATTCGTGCGAGCTGGCGTGTGCCAACCATGCCGGCTTCATCGATGACCAGCACGTCGGCCTTGCCAAGGCTGTCGCGCCCCTGCTTCCAGGCATGTTCGTAGCTGGCCAGGGTGCGGGATGTGATGCCGGAGGCGCGCTCCAGGTTCTCCGCGGCAATTCCTGACAGTGCTGCCCCTCGCACCGAATAGCCTCGCGATTCCCAAGCTTCACGCGCCGCCGCGAGCAATGTGCTTTTCCCCGATCCCGCCACGCCGACTACGGCTTTGACACTGCCGGCGTCCAGGATGTGATTGAAGGCGGCCTTCTGTTCGCGCGACAAATTCGAGCCGTCCAGCGCTGCCTCCCGGTGTGACGGGGCAACGGGATGCGAAGTCTTCTCCGCCATTCGCTCAGCCCTGGCGAACAGATCTCTTTCCAGCTTCACCATCTCACGGGTCGTGAACCGGCCTTCGCCGTACTCGCGGGCATCGATGCCAATGACCTCCGGCGATGACATGACTTTGGCCATGGCGGCCTGGAATTGCTCGCTGCCGTCGGTTCGGGTGGACAGAAAGTTCGAGATGTCTCGCTCGCCAAAGGTGGCGCGGTTGTAGGTGACGGCGTTCAACGCAATGGTCGGATCAGCAATGATCTTGTTACCGTTCTCGCGCGCGATCTCGCGTTGCTCGAGCACCCGCTCCGTGAGGTACTTAGGCAGATCCTCCGCGACCTGGCGATCCAGGCTGATGCCGATCTTCCGCCCTGGAACGAGCTCGATGCCTTGCTCTTTGAAACTGCGATGGTCCACACGAGCTTCGTGACCAGCCATGACGAGCTGCTCGTTGACGGCCGCTGCCCAGGCCTCCCGCCACTCCCGAAGCAGCGGTTTCTGATTCCAGTCGCGATCCTTCCCGCCGAATCCATCGGGGCCAATCTCCCTCAGAGTAAGCATCACGTGGGCGTGAGGGTTCTGCGGGTTGTCATGGTGTATGGCGACGTCCGCCACCATCCCTCGCGCTACGAACTGCGCCTGGACAAAGCCACGGAGGAGCTCAACTTGTTCTCGCAAACCGAGCTCCACGGGCAGCGCCACCTCCACTTCGCGCGCTAGCTGGGCATCCTTGCGGAGCTCCATCCGGTCGATCTCATTCCATAGTTGAACGCGATTCCTGGCCCATTCCGGAGCGTTGGCTGGCGCCAGAATTTCCGTGTGAACCACGCCAGCCTTGCGCGAATAGTCGTGCAGAACGCCTCCTATTCCGTCCTGCTGGAGACGCTCGCCAGAGCGATAGGCCGCAGCGCCGAGCGCTGTACGGCCACTCTGTCGCGAGACGATCTTGGCGCTGAAGTGGTAGATAGCCATCGCCCGGCGCTCACGCTTCCCGCCGACGTCGCGCAGCGACGTATAAGTGCGCACTTGCTGCTCCAGATCGAGTCATGGTGCGCCCCTATGCCTTTTGCTTTTTTGCGGGCGGACGAAGCTGAATGACTTTTGCGCCTGCCAGACCAGCGAGGGCGTTCGCTACTTCTGCCGACCGATCGCACGAGGGTTGTTCGCCCGCGGCCGTTTCGTCGACCAATCGGTTTCCCGCGACGCGCAGGCCCTTGTCAGGTACGAAGCCACCAGCTCGCTGCCGCTGGATGAGACCGAGCACGTACCGCACCGGCGACCGCACACCGCCTGACGCCAAGCGCGCAGCAGCCTCGTCCAGGATCTGCTGGGCTACGGCGCGATCCGGTGGTAGCGCCCGAAGAATCTGTTGGCGGTCCGCCTCCGGAATCTCCTTCGCAAAGACAAACGCGTCCAAGTCCCGGTTGTCTTTCTTGTATGAGTACCGGATGTCCGTTTGTTGTTGTTGCCCAGTGGTTACCCCATCTGGAGCCGCAGACGTCCCATGGGCACGGGCCCCACTACCCGAGCTCGAGCCGCGCGCTACCTCCGGCGGCACCACTACCAAGTACATGTTGCTGGTGTAGCCCCGGCTGTTGGTCCGCCTGGGCATGGACACTACGAGTTGGCGCTCTCTGAGACCCGCCAAAGCTGCACGGACGGTCTTCAGCGTCCGACCGGTAGCACGGGCCACCCAGGCCTGGGACGGGTAGCACTTGCCCATATCGTCGGCGAGCAAGGCCAGCGACAGGAGCACAAACTTCTCGGTGGATGGAATGGGAAGGCTGAAGACCCAATGCAGCACGGTCATCCTCACTTCAGAGACCCTGACGCGGCCGCCCACGACGACGCGGCAAAGGGGTTGGCGCGGCAGGCGCACCAGACTGGCCCTCCAGGACCGCACCCGGCTGGTTTCGCAACCAAGCGGAGAATTGATCGGGAAGAAACAAGCGCTTGCGCCCAACGACGAAGCTCGGCGGCATCGGCAATCCCGAACTCAACCGGTTGCGGACGGTTTTTGGCGATACCTGCAAGGCTCTAGCCACCGCTTCGATTCCCATCGTTTCCATGTACGTCCCGTGCGATCCAATTGACGCCCGGACGGTACCGTTGCAACCTCGCTAGCAACTACGGGAAAACTTTCAATCGGCGTTCAGAATTTTTTCGTTGAAAGATGGGCAAGCGGAAACTACGGCTGGAAACCAGCGCGGGACTCAAGATTCGGCAACAGGTTGCGCTGCGGCTTCTTGCACATTTCGTCGGCAGGCCGATCACTGCGCAGCGCGATTCAGTCAGCACGCTTGCGCACGCCCTGGATGATGTTGCTCGGCAGTACGCGAAGACGCCCCGCATCGGCAACAAGGCACTCGCCATTCTTGTCGGCCACCGCACCCGTGAAGAACTCACGAGTTATCTCGAGCAAGCGTTGGCGAACACCCACGAACTTCAACCGAGAGTTGTCGAGAAGATCGCTGAGTCCTCCGATGAGTTGAGGTTTCTTTCGAACCTCTCGAATCTCCGTGCCGCCGCTCTGAAATGGGAGCTGCCGAACTGTTTTGTGCTGACGTTTGCTCTTGGCGCCCTAGCGCTCGATTGGGATCCGACAGATCGCTATTGGTGGTTCAGGAATGAGAAGAAGCGCTGCGCGGAGGCCGTCATCGAAACCATCTGGCGTCGATGGGTCCCGAGGAAAGACAGAACCATCCACCTCCCGGCGCTTCCTCTGAGTCTGCTTTCCAGAGAGCATGCGAGAGGCTTGCGCAATCTTGGCCACAGCTCGGCAACCGCCTCGCACGACAGGAACTTCGCGGCTTGCTCTTTCAGGGTATCGCCCCTCGTTTCCCAATCGTATCCATCCGAGAAAGACAAATTCGGTCTGCTGACGTATCTCCTGCAGCTAGCCTTCGATGATGAAGTGCTCCACCCTTCTGTACGCCTGCGTTGGGCTCTCGATCTCAGCGCTTGCATCGCCGCCTTGCATGCCTGGACCGTATGCGACTGGGGCGACCGAGGGATCGAGGAGAACGAGCGCATCCGGGCTGATGCCGTACTGGGAACTGCGAAACTGCTTTGGGGTGATCGCGGCGCTGACGATTGGGCGTTGACCACGCGGATGGTGGCAAGGTTGCAGCTACCTAACGACCAGGAAAGGAAGCTCCGAGCGTTGTGGGGGATGGACGCTCTTCGCGACGCGACTGCAAAGCTCAACCTGCTCTTCCGCGACCTGGGAATAGAGAAGCAATGGCTTTGGGAGTCGTGGACAGGCCGCGTGAATCAGGAAGAACACCATGGAGGGAACCGGAGGCTGCTGCGCACTTTGAACTGGAGCAACCGACTTCTGTCCTCCCCTCGGGGCCTCCAGAAAGCACTGAGCTTCGCTCGCGGATTGAGGTTTGGATCCCGCAGTTCTACACGGCAGCGGCGCCAGAAATCCCCTGATTCGACTCTGGCGCTGTCCGCGGAAGACCTGGCTCAGGTCAAGGCGATTCTGATGGCGTCCGCAACACGCGCCCAACGAGTAGTCCAGCGTGCGGCATCACAACGCCGATACATGGATCGCCGAGACTACGAGCGCCTGATCTCGATTCAAACTCGAGCGACGAAGGCGGTGAAGTGCAAGACGAAGCGCAGTCGCAAATCGAAAGAGGCACCAATCGCTCCAGCAATCGCGACCGGATCTCAATCCTTGGCGACCACCAGCCCTTGACCGATGGGCGGCTCTACTTGCCGAACAGCGCCCAAGCGATGAGCCCTGTCCATGTCACGACGGCAACCGCAACGAGGAATGGCAGCCCGAACTCCCTCGACCAGCGGGTGTCCCGTGACGTGGAAGCATAGATGTAACCCACCAAGTCCGTGGCAGGCGTCAAGCTTGATTGGTTTTGCAAACCGTCGATGAGCTTCTGCTGACGCCGGACTCGATCCTCAAGCAAGTCGACTTTGCAACGCAGCGCCTCCAAGGCGTTGCTTTGATCTTGACTGGACATCGATAGCTCCTTCGATTCTGCGCAGGACAATGTCGCTGCATCTCGAATTTACACCGCATCCAGCGGGTACGAACAGCGATAAGTTTCGAATCAACGGCAGGCACATACAGTCGCCGGCGGCGGCGACTACTGTATGGACTGGAGGAGTCGGGGAAGCTAGCGTGGCGGGAGGTCTGCCTAACTCTTCAATGGGAACACCATGCAGTTCGAACGTTTAATCGTGGGCATAAAGGGACAGGTTGTGGCGATAGATAGCGGATCTGGCGTCGAGGCGTGGCGGACGACGCTCCCTATCGAAGGCTTCTTCGCGTCAAAGTGCGATGTGGTCAGCGTCCTGAAGAAAGACGGGACCATTTTTGCCGCCTCTTCGGGATTCGTTTTCGCCCTCGCCGAGGCTGACGGGTCCGTTCTCTGGAAAAACGAACTCCCTGGGTTGGGCTATAACGAAGTTAGTCTGGCGCTGGATGGCGTCGCCATCAAAACCGTACGAGAGGTCGTCTATCGCGACGATCCGAGTCGACCTCATCGACCGGCGGTGTATTAGGCTGAGGCGGACACTAGCGCTGCCTGAGCTTCTCCAACAACTCTCCGTTCGCCTGCCCGTCCTCGGTCAGGCCATGATCTCGCTGAAATTTCAAGATTGCATTGCGAGTTCGCCCACCCAGTTGGCCATCCGCAGGTCCTGGATCGTAGCCTCGCAATTTAAGCTGACGCTGAATCTCCTGAACCATGCGAGATGGCGGGGACGGTGGCGGCGCACGCACCTTGTCGATCGACATCGACACCTGATACGGCACCAGCATTGCGTATATGTCGTTGTCCCTGCGCGCTGCCGCGCTCAACTCGCGCTCCATCCTCGGCTCGAGTTCCTGTCGCGCGAACTCGATGATCAGATCAGCCAACAGATCAAAGCCCGCTTCCTTGCGCGACACCGTCCGCGTGAACTGGATGTCGACCAGGTTCGTCAGCGGATTTACGGCCACGTGCAGGGATACGTCGGGCAAGTTCTCGCGAACCGAAGTCTCGAAATGTCGGCTGAGCCGTTCTTCAAGTTGATGCGCAGCGAGCCAGTGCCAACCAGCGACCAACACTGCAAGGATTGCCAGCAGCGCGGGCAGATAGCGAAAGCGCGCTTTAGGGCGATCGTCGCCATCGTCGGCGCGGACTCGAGGAGTTGCTCGATATCGGTCGGCAAAGCCTTCCACGTCGCCCGACGACTGAACGGTAGGCTCGTTCTTGATCTCGGGGAGATTGTTCATGCCCTACTCATCGTGATCGCGAACAAGTCGAACCTTCGAGAGATCTGCGCCGTAAGATTGCCGGCGGCGTCGACACCCCTCAACATCGGTAGGCCGGCGGCAGGATTCACCTCTTGCTGAAAATCGTGCAACTCTTCGGCTGTGAGTGAACGCCACTGGATGCTCCAGGTCTTCACGTCGTCGCGATTCTCGCGCCAGATCTCCACGAGCATTTCTCGACCTGTCACAGCGTCGATCTCCCGCGGTGTCAAAGGCACAACAACATACGCCCGCCGAGGGCACGCCTGCAATCGTCGGCATACAGTGTTCGAGATCGCGTTGTGCAGGATAGGCACATCAAACATCTTCTTGGCATAAGACGGCGGATTCGTCACTCCAAAGCCGAGTACTCCAACTTCTTTCCGTTGATCCTCACAATGCCCCGCGCCTTGAGCTCAGACACCAGATCATCAAGATCGGAGGAGGACAACTTCTTCCGGAACAGCGACTCCAAGAGACTCCTGAGGGCGGTCTGAGTTGTGGGTCGATTTGCCGGCTGCTTTTTGAAATGGGTCAAGACATGTGCGATCCGCTTCTCCGTTTGATCAGCGGCTTCGGTCGCAACTGCCGCACCTGCCGACACCTTCTTCTCCGCGCCAGCCGAAATCTTCGTTGTCGACAAGGCGGATACATCGGGATCGCTGGCGAGCGAGGAGACCAGAGCCGCCGCGACGCCAACCGCCAACGCAGCATCGACCCGACCGAAGACTTCGGGCTCAGCGTTGGCACCAACATGGTGTGCCGTGTGGCAAAAGATCCTCAGCGCCTCTCCAATCGCCAATTCCCGCTGGCGTTTCGTCATCGACATCTGCTGAGCCATGTTTGACAAGAGCTTTCTTGAATCGGTGGCCTGATCTTTAAGGCCGGCCGCCTTCCACAGGCTTTCAATTGCCAGACGACAATCTGCAACCGCGGCAGAGTAGTGTCCGAGCATCAAATGCTCGTTGGCGCGCCGAACGAGTTCCGCTGCACTTTTTGTCGGACCGCCGGACGATGTGTGTGGCATATGCACACCGACCAGCAAGACATCAGCAACGTTGGCCTCGCGAAGCACTCGAACCCAGTCGCTAATCGATACGCGGTGCATGACTTTTTGATCGAATGACCGCACTCCTCGCGGCCCATAGCTATTTCCTCGAACGTCGACAGTGAGAACGAGCTCCCTCCCATGCCTCAGCTCCTCTAGGGCAAGCATTTGAGGATTGGGGAGGATCAGCCGATAGAACAAGGACGTGCTGTTCGCATAGTCACGCGTCTCGGTGCACCAAGCGCTCTCCGGGGATGCGTGTCCAAGAAAATGCATCTGATCCGAACCAGCCACTTGCACATAGATCCACGCCGACGTGCCAAATATGCTCAGCAACTCTGCTCGCTTCGGCTGGATCGTCCAATCGAGAGAAATCAGCAGCTCAGTTAGTCCAAGGCCGGCTCGTCCATGTATCCCCGCGACCCGAATATCGCCGAATGCGGTGCTCTCGTATGAAACGCTCATGGATGATGGCTCCGTCGACCAATTTGCCTTTCCGGCTCAGCACATGACGCTCCCGTCACAATGGCCGAAGTCACTCAGCTACCTCTCGAGTCTCAATAAGCACAAGCGACGCTCCTGACTCATCATCCTCGATTCCATCCGAGGCAAGAGGAGGAATCTTTCTCCGGTCCGTTGCACCGAGAAGATGAGCCGCCCTATCTCGACCGATCGCTTCCTCCACGGCCTCTAGGAGCGAATTCGATTCGACTGCCACGACAGTTGATCCATCATCCAAGGCGAGCTGATCCCCTGCATGGCGCGAAACACCCACTCGGCCGGTGGCCTTTCGCGTGAACGCCTTCGTCAATGCGACTTCAATCAGGTCCCAAACGGTATTTGTCCAGTCACCTACGTGGGTGCCTCTCGCGCCGAACGAGCGCCCGGATCTGAAGATTAAAAGGTCAAACAATGTTGTCGCCAATGTCGAGTGGATATTCAAATAGGAGCTCGGCATTGCACAACCTGCTGGAAAGCTTCGGAAGCCACCGCTTAAGCCACTATCTGGGCGAGAGGGATGCCGAGTGTCGAGCAGAAGGTACTGAGCACCCGAATGCGGCGTGGCTGGACTAACCAGGCGCTTCTGGCCACACAGCGCGCTCGGCGACGTGTATTCGAATTGCGGCCAGGAACTATAGAGCGCCAGTTGCTTCTTCTCCGCCGATCCGACTCGATGCGGGTTGTGACTCGTGGACTTAGCCTGGAGCAAGATTGCATTTCGCAGCGGTTGCCCGCTCAACGGGACATGCGAATACGCAAACAACAGATCGCCAAGCTCACAAACTCCGCCAGGAGGTCCGCCATGCCTCACCTTAGGCGATTGATGACAGAAGACGGCGCACATCGATACCGACAATCGGCTTGGCGCCAGCAGCGCACGCATCACTCCAATAAAGACGGGAGTGCCATCCAGTACAATTCCCGCAACATGATCAGGCTCTTGTGGGTTGACACCTGCCGCCATGCATCGAGACCAAGTACTTCGCATCGCCACCACAATGCCTGTAGCGAATCCGCGCACCAGGGGAGCGCGATTCAGCCAGAGTGAACTTGTCAGATCCGACATTTCGAGATCCAGCACTACTCAATCGACTCGGCGGCTTTCCCATCTGCCAGCTCCGCAAACTTTGCGGCCATCGTCGGATTACCACGGGTTAGCTTTTTTATAGTGACATCCTGCGCTTTGTCGTTCGCCAACCGGAACTGACGGTCAGTGCCTATAAGCGCTTCCTTCGTCTTCTGCAGATGGTCTATCGACTTATCTATCTCGTCGATAGCCTTCTGAAAATGCTTAGAGGCAAGGTCGTAGTTCTTGGAGAACGCCGTCTTAAAGGTCTCGAGCTGTGCTTCAAAGTTCGTGATGTCAATGTTCTGCGCTTTCACCAACGCCAACTCTGACTTGTACTTGAGCGAGTTGAGCGCCGCATTTCTCAGCAGAGTAATCATTGGAAGAAAGAACTGCGGACGGATGACATACATTTTCGGGAACCTATGGAAGACGTCCACGATTCCCGTGTTGTAGAGCTCGCTCTCAGGTTCTAGTAGCGAAACCAAAACAGCGTATTCGCACCCCTTCTCTGTGCGGTCCTTGTCGAGTTCCTTTAGGAAGTCCTCGTTCTTGTTCTTGGTTGAAGTGCGATCGCTCTCATTCTTCATCTCAAACATTATCGAAACGATTTCCGTCCCAGACTCATCGCTGTCGCGGAAGACGTAGTCACCTTTACTTCCTGTGCGCGCGTCATTGTCTTTCTCAAAGTACGCCTTCGGGAAGGCCGTCGCGCGTATGCGATTGAACTCTGTCTCGCAATGCTGCTCGAGCGTCTCGCCAACCATTTTCGTGGACAAACGGGCCTTCATGTCCCGCAGGCGCTCTATCGCATCGTCGCGATCTTTGATCTGGGTTTCGTACTTTTCCTTGAGAGACTTCTCTGAAAGTTGCTTCTCCAGATTTGCCTTCTCTAGACCGCTCTTAAGCGAGTCTCTCTCCATTGCGATCGCTGTAACTGCGTCCGCAATCGCGCACCTTTGCTCAAGCTCCTTCGCTTCCACTTGAGCGGTCAGTTTCTGAATGTCCCGTTCCTTAGAAGCAATTGCCTTCTGCAGCTCAGTTTCGAGCTTTGCCTCCGCCAATTTGGCAGCGGTGTCTTTCTCCTGCCTAGTCTGCGCAACCTGCAGAGCAAGAGCCTCCCGTTCTTTTTCGGCAGCAGCGAGCGCTTCTGTCACGGCGAGCCGGAGGGATACATCACCTGCTTCCAGTTTGGCCTTTAGCTCGCGGATCTCGCCGTCCTTGTCGGACGCTGTCTTCTGCAATTGGCTGCTGAGCGTGGCCTCGGCAAGCGCTACGGCATTCTTCTTGTCTTGCTCAGCCAGGGACAGCCGCTCGTGCAGCTGTTTATCGAACTCTTCATCTTTCACCTGCTTCGCAATTTCCGCGTAACCAGCCTCGTCGATCTTGAACGCTTTTCCGCAATGCGGACATTTGATCTCGTGCATTTCACTCTCACCTTTGCCAATCGCGCCGCAATTGGGATTGCTTAGGATCGCCCCTTTTGTTCAGCGACTCAGAATTCGTTGCATTGCGAGAACGTGGTACGCGTGGTTAATGCGCTTAGCGCCTGCTTGAATTTCAACTTTGCGCTGCTGGCTATACGTCACCAGCTTCGACGGATGAGACTGCTGCACCAGCGCGCGACGACTGCGCTCGATCTCTTCCCAACTGGCGTTTGTCGCCACCTTCAACAATCGATAAGCGTCTTCCAAGCTCATCTCTGGACCGAGTTCGCAAGTGTCCTTGGCTAAGGCAGCAGGCTTGTGATTCGCGTTCTTTGGCGGTCGAGGAGTCGGAATCGCTATCTCGGGAGTGGAAGATGCATCCCACAGAGAATCCTGCCGATCGGCTGAACTGGCCGGAGGAGTTCCAGACTTTCCAAGGTCGCTAATTGCTTCTTGAACTCTGCCAAGCAGCGCACGAGCCTTAGGAACTTCCCGAAACTCCAACTCATGACGAAGTTGTGCAAGGACTTTGGCATCGGACTTTGATTTCTCGAAGAGTTGCTCAAGAACAGCAACGCCATGCTTCATAAGCAACCGATCCACGTCAGGCAACCTCCGAAGCAGCGTCGACTCCGAGCGGATCAACTTCTCGTGTTAGTACCCACGCGGTATTGTCGACGGATTCTGCGCCGAGGGGCTCAATGCCCAAACGATGCAAGATTTGAAACAGGTCCGCGAGCACCGATTCTCGCCTTCGGACAAAGCTGGACGCAAAGCAGCGCCAGAAGGTCCAACCTGCGCGCTCAAGTACTCGCTGCCTAGCCATATCGTCTTGCCATTGCGCGGGCCCATGAAACCGATCCCCATCACACTCAATGGCTAGCCGTCGACCCTCATTGCCTTCAACCACGAGATCAATGCGATAGCCACCACAAGGAACCTGTGGAGTAACGCGGAACCCCCTCTTTACCAGTTCGTCAAACATCTCGCGCTCGAATCCCGACTCGCACTGCTCTCGTAGTGCCTCCACTTTTCTGAAATCTCTCCTGAATGGCTGTCGGAAATGCTGCATCACCCGGCCATTCAGTGAATCTTCACGGACATCGCTCTCCGTAATTGATCGAAAGAGATACATGCGATCGCGAGCACGGGACAAAGCTACGTTGAATCGCTGCTGCATGTCTGCGCGATTTGCGGCCGCCCGGTCTCCAACGCCGACTACCATCGAGACGAGCATGATGTCGCGCTCTTTGCCCTGGAATATGGGCGGGGGTCCAATCGATATCTTCCGCCCGACTACGTCTACGGGCGAGATTCTCTCCGAAACTAGTTCGTGTATATGAGCAGCCTGCTCCACACCTAACAGGGTGACAACGCCAATCGATCGTCCATCAAACTGACTGTCTGCCAGGATGGCAGCAATCTCATTCACTACCGCCGTTGCCTCCGCGTGATTGATATCGTTCGTTCGAACGCCGCCTTTGACGTAGACATCAATCAGCGGAGGGTCTAGACGCTCATTCGCCTTTGGCAGTCGAAGTGCTTTGATGTCGTTCTGATAGAACTCGCGATTGGAATACTCAATGATCGCGGGAACGCAACGGAAGTGTTCCTTCAGCATTACGGAGTTGCCAGCAAAGACAACTCTTGCGAGATCGTAGATCGATTTGTCGGGCGTCATTTCAGAACCGAAAGGCTGATTCGCAAGGAACCTGCTGGTGAGCTCACGAACACGTTCCTCAGCGGTTCCGACTGCCGAAGGGGAGACCTGCTTGTGATCTCCGACGACCAAGAGTTTTTTGCCGCGAAGCAATGCCGGCAGCGCCCAAATGTCTGACTGAGATGCCTCATCGATAACGACCAGGTCGAAAAGACCTACTTCGGGCGGGATTGTTTCGGACACACGCCACTGAGGCAGCACCCAACAAGGAACCGCCCTGTATGCGCGCGCCATAGCGTCTCGGGCATTTTTTCTGTGCCTTACTGCCCTGACCCCCGTCCCGGCGCCCATTGCCTGGACAGCATTCAAGTAGGCTTGTAGAGCTTGCCTCACCGCATCTGGAGAATTCTCGTGCACACCAAGCCACGTCTTCTCTGACACAAGCTCTTGATAGGTTCGGGCGAGCGCGGCTGTCAGCGTCTTTCTTTCTTCGAATAGCTCCCTGACCTTTGCGTGGCCCTCGATTCGATCTAGGAACATCACCGCGTGGCGCCAGTTCCATGCCTCGAGCCATGAAGCGGGAACAATCTGGTCTACGTCAGACGTTGCAGGAATTGACCGCGCGCGCTTCGCCCATTTACGCGCGCCGGCCGAGTCGATCGAGTGCGTGACCTGGGCGATCGTATCCAGTTCAGATCGCATACCTGCCAAGCGGATCAACTCAGCAGACAAGGAGCCCCAGCTCCTCTTCAAGTCCGGCTCAGCGATACCTGGATCGCCAAGAGCTTCTGCAAAAAACGCTCTCAATGCGTCCACGATCGGACCGGATCTATTTTCCAATCGGCGATTCAAGTCCTGCACTCGCTTTAAAGCGATTGCGAGTCGACTTTTTTCCAAATTCGACTTCAAGCTTTCTGCTACTAGCTTGAGGTGGGACTCGCCGCCCGCCCACAGTTGATCGGCTACAGCGTTACCAAAAACCGCGGCGATTCGGGCGTGGAGCGCATCATCAAAGTCAAACTTCAATCGCCGAGCGTCTTCAATCCGGCCCTCGATGGCGGAAGCTCGTTTCACCCCAGCTTCAAGCATTTCAGAATCGGAAAGCGGAGGAAGGCCAAACTCCTGCGCGAGCGAGGACCATTGCGCCAAGCACTTTCGGGCTTCGACTCTCCAAATGATCACCTGCCTTACATGCGCAGCGCTTTCCGAACCGGAGGGAAGCGCCCCGAGAACTGATGTCGCGGCAAGCGCCCGACGGGCATCTCCCTTACCGAAGGGAAACGCGAACGGGCTCTTGTTCGCGGCCAGCCTGTCAATTGCTTCACGATAGTCCGCGTTCAGTTCCGCATCGCTCGGCACTTGTATCGCTTTTGCTAAAAATTCGCGCCGTCGCAATTCCAGGCCCCGAACCTCTGCACAACATGCCGCAGAAGCCTGGAGCAAAGGATCCGCGGGAAGGAGATCGGCGATTCGCTTCCGGAATGTATCGCCTAGGCTGGGACGAGATTCCTCCAGGCGTGCGATCAACGCCGCACGCTCTTCCAGAAAGCGCTGAAGGGACTGGGCTTTCTCAAAGGTTTCAAGTCGAGAGTCAATCAATCCGAGCAAATTGCCTTGGTCAACCCTCGCTTGGATCGCCTTTGCTTTAAGCAAGTCGTTGTGAACAGCAAGCAGTTCCTCCCACGCCGGAAACTCATCGATGGTGGGCAATGGACATCCCACATACTTGAGGTCCTCGGACACTTTGAGTCTTGCAGTCCTGAGTTCAGAGATCTTTGAATTGTCAAAGGGAAGCTCGCCCTCTTTAGCTGGAGGCGGCTCGTCGTCGAACCATGCATGCTCGTCTGCCGACTGGAGGACGCGCTTTGACATTTCCTCCGGAGTTACATCAACCCCCTGGAAGCGATAGCTCCGCATGTGTTTGGCGGCGAACCCAGATATCTGCGCATCGACGTTGGCAATCTTCGCGTGCAGCTGATTGAGCTTCGTCTCGGCTGTAGAGATGGTTGCAAGCGAACGTCTTGGGTTCAGGGACGCAACATTTGATGCGATCGTCTGGATCGCGTGCTCAAACTGCCTCATGCCGTCACGTTCGTCGCTGAGAAGCGCAACGCTGAGTGGCTTGATAGCGGACGGCAGTTTATTTTGCAGCTCTGTTAGAGCTGTCTCGCCTTTCGACGTGACTAATACACGTTTACCTTGAGCGAGGTAGTGACAAATGACGTTGGCGATCGTGTGCGTCTTTCCTGTTCCAGGCGGCCCCTGCACCACGACACCGTCGTTGCTTTCAAGCTTTTGAACGATCGAAACTTGCTCGTCGTTGTAGGCCATCGGGAAGTAGAGTTCGAACGCCCCCGGCGGGCTTTCGCTGGACGAGAGACCTCGAAAGGGTACTTCGGGTCGTACTGTCACCGTGGCATCGCCGGGCTCGACCAAGCTCCGTATGACGTCAGGCAATTCTCGCGCTTCCTCAACGCTCTTCTTGAGACGTCGAATATCTTCGAGAAAGATGTCTCCCGTGCGTTTCCTGCCGAAGATCACCCATGCACTCGTGACCTTCAATCTTTCATCTGGCACAGGTATCGGCGCATCGTTACTGAGCGTTTCGTAGGAGCCCGACGGATCGAGATACCCCACAGCCGCTTTTAGCGTCCCCTCGAACGTCGAAATTTCGTATGGGTTCACGCGACTGGCGCCCGCGGCGAGAGCCGCCTTCCAATGTGCCTCGAGCGGTCGAACGCCTTGAAGCTCCATCTCGGCATAGCAATCGAGCTCGATCCTCGGCTCGACGTCGCGCGGCCTCACCTCCAGGTCGAATGTTTTTTCGTCTAGAAGGACTTCGCAAGCTTGGACAATTAGTGGGTGCCGGACTGGTGTCGCGAACCCTTCCTTCTTCCACGCAACGAATCCGATTCCCCATACCAGTTCAATTGGCGTCTCCGCCCCTTCCGAGGCTATCGCCTGCTGTAAGGAAAAGAGCTGGTTGTATTGCTTTATCGCCTTTCGGCGCGGCCTTTCAGCTAGCGCCCATGGAGTCCAAAGCATCTCTACGTACCAATCGAAGCTCTCCTTAACCTCGGGATGTTCGTCGAGGGTTGCTCGCTGGCCTCCTTCATGCTCACTCGACGAAGCAATCTCATTCTTGAGCTCGGGCGGCCTATCAGCACTTTTCGACAAGGTCAGCCAAGGCCTGAGTTCATCGTCCGGCTCGGGCGGGGGAATTTCGCGGAGCCGAGGCAATCGAAGCCAGACGTCATCGCCATTTGACTGGACGTTGAACTTGAGTTCCGGGAGGACGTTGAGTTCGTGTTGATACGCGACGAAGTATTCCGTCGGAACTGAGAATGCTGGCTTCCGTTTGAGCTTTTCGACCTGCTCAATGTAATTCAGCAGATCGAGAACCAATGGCGCTCCATCAGGCATCTACCAGTCCCCCTTTGGACGAACTCGTTCTGCTCATCGCACTGTCGGCGAGCACTTCTCGTGCTTAAAGCCCACTTGGCGAACTCCCCTTCGCCTTGTTCTTTTCGATAGGCGCCAACTCTTTGACGTCTATCAGCGCCTTAGTGTGGTGATGTCCGGTATGCCCTGCGAACAGTTGCCCAACTACCTTGACTCTTCTCTCAACTAGCGCGTTGTATCTCTCATAGTCGCTTCCTGCAGAGAAGACGAGCTGGAATCGACAAGTCGCCTTTGCGACTTCGTATTGCTTTCCGTCCTCCATGGACTCTGCAACTACACAGTTGGCGGAGTCGATGGTTACTATCCAGACTGTTTCCGGTTTGTCGCCATCATCAATACTTTGATAGTTCGGGGGACCTGGGAACGTCTCTCGAGAGATCATTCCCTCAAACTCGACCGCTTGACCATCAGCGAGGCAGGCGGCGCACACGCTTGCGGGCGCAGTCGCGAACAGAAAGACCACTATCCAATGTCGCCCCATAACATCCTCCTCACGCGTGAACTAGTCACAACCTTCAAGTCGGTGAAGACGACACGCAGGCAGCTCTTGCGCGATCGCTCGAGAAAACTAGAGTCAATTCTGTCGACACGCCGCCGGACCCGCCGCTCGAACTCTGAATCAAATAGGCAATGCTGCCGTCTCTCCGACGGAGCTCGTAGGCCTTCACAGAGTCCCCGAATTCCTTGAATTGACAGATTTCGCGAGAAGCAATATCCGCATTCTTTACGGACGGCTCGGCCTCAAAATCGCATCCGGAGTAAAGAGTTCCAAAGCATGACTCTTCCGGTGTTCCGGGGAAGATGTGAATTTCATTGGGACCAAACTTCGCTGGTTCACTAGTCCGCATTGAAACCGTCCAAGGAAGAAGCTCGACCTTTTTCCTCAACACGGTTGATGTCTTCCCGAGAACGTTGACAACGACGTGCCCGTTCCTGGTGGCGATCCGATCTCCGTTCGCTTGGCGAACCTCGTCGAACCCTGAGGTGGTCCATTCAATTCCCGATTCGATACCGTGCTCCCAAGTTATCTTGCTTTCAGGAGCCGGGATCAACATGGCAATCAAAGTGCCCAGTTCGATTGACTTGACCTCCACCTTCTCGTCCGCGAGGACTAAATTGCCCGAGGCTAAAAACCAGACAAAGCCGGTCGCGTAAGCCGCGACTCCTTTGCAAAAACGGCGAGAACTGGACGACATAGGTAATACGCACGCAGCTATTGAAATCGATGTTACTCGTACCAGGGAATCCGGCTACGGCACGGATCACATTGTGCAGTCGACAACATCAGGTTTGCCCGACAGCTACCGGCTTCCACCCATACCTCTCCAAGCATCAAATACTTCCCGCATTTGAGTGCGTTGACCGGCGGTGAGCGTTAGATCGTCGTAGTACTTGTCGCCATTGAATCGCACGACGACTTTCGCGGCGGACATCCAGTGGCTCACCATGGCGAGATCTTCCACTGGCAAATCTACCCATTCCCAAATCGTTCCGGAGCCATTGTCGCGCTGAAAGTCCATGGACCCAAGTTCATAGACTTTGTCGTCAGCTTTCACAGTTACCGAGCGGACAAACAACCAGTCGTCGTCCGAGTATTGGAGTTTCATGCGCAATGGGTAGTTCTTAGCACTTCCATTGCTGGACCCGAAATAGAGGGAAACATATTTACCAAGAACAGGCGCGTTCTTGTGCGTGATCCAGGTAATACCTTTGATTTCGTCCGTATTCTTTTTCATGTTGCGAGTCGCGCGATCCAGCGCCAAACGCGCCTCTTCTTCCTTCTTGGTACGCTCGACGATCTCGAGACGTTCGCGCTCATCCTCTCGAGCCTGAATCTCATTTAGCAAGGCCTCAGCCTCGGAGTTTTCCTGTGACTCTGGATGACGCCGTCGTAAATCCACGAGTAATTTCTTGGCGTCTGCATCCTGCTTTGCTTGCAAGGCTGCTTTGGCCCGGCCCAGGAGCCTGGGTGCACCGAACTCAACCTCTTCAAGCTGTGTCCTAAGCGTCGCAACCTCCGACTCGAGTTCCTTAATGCGCCTCTGCGCTTGGGAAAGCTCCGAACTGGATGGACCGCAGCCACTCATGATCAAAAGGAGCAGCACTAGTGATGCCAAATAGGTCGATTTTTCGCGCATGCGCAATGTTCCGGATCTGTCGATTGGGCTGACCAATTCAGCGATTGCGATCACCAAATGTACTCACATAGGCACGGCAGCCCACCTGCTCTTCCGGGTCGCCTAGCTGAGCACATGTCTCATCGGAACCAAGCTTCTTGTCTTCCGCCCACTTCCATCCTTTATTTCGGGCGTCGCGACCTCTTGCATAGACGATCTGATCTTCGTCGTTGGGCGCGTCGCCGTATGATGATCGAGCCTGCGAGCTGGCCTCGTCTGGGATCAGACCGCCCAGAGGGGCTCCGACTGCGGACGCCTGCCGATCTTGTAGTGCAACGAATCCGATAGCTGCAACTAGGCAGGCAGCTAGTGTTATTCCGCCGATAGTTGCAGGAATTTTTCGATCGGTACGTGCGGACGCTAACGCGATCTGTAGAACCTCGATCCCCTTCACAACGAGGTAAAACGCAAACATATAGGTAAGGATTTGCAGCATGCCAATCATGGTGGCGACTCCCGACTCTTGTTCTCGAAGCGATTTTAGGAAGTGGACGGGACCGTCCGCTCTTTTTATTGTTTGCGATTGAAGGTGATCCCGATCTTCTATAAGCCTCTCTGTCATCAGCACCGCATTTCTCTCACCACCGAGAATGTTAGGCGGTCATTCGCACGCTAATCCCCGAGGATGGTATTGGATAGCGGGCGGGCGGTGGCGAAGGCAGCTTCTCGGGGAACCGAAACGTCCGCGTGTTTTGCGGAACAACACAGCTGAGCCCGTGGCTATGCGGTCTGAATTGCGGCCCCGTCATGTTACCTTTTGGCGGTATTTATTCATTTCTACCGACAATTTGTATAGACTGCCGGCATGAAGCTCTCTAAGGACCACGACCGGATCATGCAGCTCGCAGCAAAGCGCGGGCTACTGCGTGCCCGCGACATCAGTGGAATCTCCACCAACCCTCGTGTCGCCCTATCGCGCCTGGTCGCGAACGGGAGCCTCCAGAAGGTTTCCCGCGGCGTCTATGCGCTGCCAGACCGAACCCGCTCCAGCAATCACCAATACGCGGAGGTGGCGACCCGGTATCCACAGGCCACGCTGTGCCTACTCTCCGCCCTCCGGTTTCACCAACTGACCACCCAGAATCCCCACGAGGTCTGGCTGGCCATTCCGAACAAGGCGCGAATGCCTCAGCTCGATTACCCGCCTCTGCGCGTGGTTAGATTCTCCGGACCAGCACTAACTGAAGGAACCGAAACTCACAAGATCGATGGCGTCAGCGTTCAGGTGTATTCCGTCGCCAAGACCGTCGCGGATTGCTTCAAGTTCCGCAATAAAATCGGTCTCGACGTAGCGCTCGAAGCGCTGCGCGAATGCAGTCGAGAAAAACGCGCGACCAACGACGAGATATGGCGATACGCGCAAATCTGTAGGGTTGCTAACGTAATCCGCCCCTATCTGGATAGCCTCGAGTGAATGCCAAGGCCAATCCCGCTGCATCCGTGCGCGCACGACTGCTGAACCGTGCCAAAGCCGACAAAGCGGAGTTCCAACTCGTCCTCACGCGATTTGCGCTCGAGCGGCTTCTTTACCGCCTAAGCAAATCTCCTCACCGGGATCAATTTCTCCTGAAGGGCGCCCTACTCTTCGATCTGTGGTTCGACGAACCGCATCGCCCGACTCGCGATGCCGATTTCCTTGGGTTCGGTTCGGCCAATATCCCTCGAATCGAGAATATCTTTCGGGATATCTGCAAAATCGCTGCAGCCGAAGACGGTATGGTCTTTGATCCCGCATCGGTCAAAGGCCAAGAGATACGCAAGGAAGCCAACTACAGTGGCATCCGAATCACATTGATGGCCACTCTCGATGGCGCCGGGTGTCCCGTGCAGGCGGACATCGGCTTCGGCGATGCCGTAACTCCAGGACCCGAAGAGGCAGAATATCCCGTCTACCTGAACGATCTGCCGGTTCCAAACCTGCGTGTGTACCCCAAGTACTCCGCCATCGCCGAAAAATTCGAAGCGATTGTGTCGCTGGGCATGGGCAACAGCCGCATGAAGGACTTTTTCGATCTCTGGGTGCTGACGCGAAACTCCGAGCTGAAGCCAAAGACGCTGCGCGCCGCAGTTGAAGCAACATTCGATCGACGTGGCACGGTTATTCCCGCGAGCACGCCTATTGGGCTGTCCGATGAGTTCGCGTCGGACCGGATCAAGCAGACTCAGTGGCGCGCGTTCATTGCCAAGAATCGACTGAATGCGCCAGAGCTGGGCGAAATTGTGACTCTTCTACGCAATTACTTCGTATCAACTCTAGGTCAGTAGCTTGTCTGGCCCCACCCGGAATAGGCAACGAGAATCAAAGAACCCAGGCCTAACTAGCATTTTTGTGGACCCGTCGACTGCATCAAGAGCCAGTTAAGCCAAAAATAGTTGACGGAGGAACTATGCGTACCATTCTTTCAGTCTTGTTATTGCTGCTAGCTTCAATGACCGTTGAAGCCAAGTTGAAGATCGAAAAGAGCGTGGATCGGCTGACAAAGCACACGGTCACCAAAGCCAACGGGCTGAAGCTGTGCCAGCCCAAGGAAAGCGGCGCCTTTGCCAAGTGTGCCAATCTTTCACTTGCTTGGATCGAAGCTCAGCCAGATATCGTCGCCGTACGGTTCGAATTTCCCGAGACCGTCAGCGTTCAAGAGCTGGCCATAAACGTTGACGGGGAAATCCAGGTAATCAGGGCTACGACCGCCGCCACCGATTTCAAATACGACCCAAATCTAGCCCGTGTTGGGGCCTCCGCTGCAAGCAGTGCCAACACTTTCTTGGTGCCCGTCTCGGCGCTTCGTGCTTTATGCAAGGACGCCAACGGCGGAATTCTGCGAGTCTCAGGAACCCACTCAAGCATGGATTTCGACTTTTGGCGCCAAGCAAAGATGAAAGGGCTGCCCGCTGATGAGTTGCGCGAATTCCTGGACACAGTGGCGCCCGTGACGCGTTAGGCGGAGCTTGTTCATGGCACGAATCGCTATGCTCATTGCAAGCTACTTGTTCGCGAGCGGGTCAGCCGTCGCTACGCCTCGTCGGCGCAAGGCCGCGGTGATCCCCGTGGAAGGGTTCGGATACAACGCATTTAGGTTTCTCTGCCTTGTCGTAGTCACATTACGACAACTCGTAGTTTTTCAAACTCAACATCCGGCCGTAAGAATTGCTGGGGCAATTTTGGGACAAAAATCTTCCTGAACTGGGTCGCCGTACTCGGATCGCCCTGCAATGCTTCGATCACCGAGTCGGCACTAATTTTCTGGGACAATTTTGGGACAGTGCGGAACAGTTTCAGCGGGTCCGACCGGGACCACCCGGGACACTAAGTGCTTGTTCTAAAAACAATTCTGCCGTAACCTCTTGATCGCAAAACGCCTGATTTCGCTTTCACACGGCAGGGGTCACAGGTTCAAGCCCTGTACCGCCCACCAATTCATTCGTGACGTGCGATCAGCGCAGCATCTTCGCGGCGTCCGCGATGACGCGCACGTTGAGCGCGCCATACACGGCCATGCCGACCCCGACGCACACTGCCAGCGCACCGAGCGAATTGTCCGGCCAGAAGTGACGCAAGACCAGGATCGCAACGGTCATGGCGGCGGTGCTCCAGACCGAGCGCTGCACCGTGAGGAAGATCTGCTTGGCGGACACGCCGATGGTCGAATGCAGCGCGAACAGGCCCGCCACCCAGTACACGGCCATGGCGAAGGTCACCGTGCCCGCGGCGCCCACCAGGCCGAACTTCATCGTCATCGGAATGATCAGCGGCACGACGAGCGCGAGGCGCACCGCCGCGAGCTTGAACGACAGGCCGGGCTTGCCGATGCCCTCGAATAGATAGCCGCTGAACCCCGCCAGCGCGCGCAACAGCCCGAACACGCACAGGATCTGCAGCGGCAGCGCCGCGGGCAGCCACTTGGCGCCGTACACGACCTCGATGATCAGCGGCGCGAGCAGGATGACGCCCGCCGTCGCCGGGAAAATGGGCAGGAACACGAACGACATCGTGCGTAGATAGGCGCGCCGCAACGACGGGAGATCCGACTGCAGCGAGCTGTAGGCCGGCATCATGATGCTGGCGGCCGCCCGCGAGATGTTGGCGGTCACGAGGTTCGCGGTGGTGAACGCCAGCGCATAGAAGCCGAGTTGCTCGACGTCGAGCACCTTCGCGATCGTGGCGGAGTCGATCTCCGCGGCGATGTACAGCAGGATCGAGGAGCCCGTGACGAACTTGCCGTATCCCAGCAGTTCGCGCGCGACCGCCGGGTTGTAGCCGAACGTCAGCCGCCCCGGGACGAACACGTACGACAGGACGGCGGACAGGATCGCGCCCGCGAGCTGTCCGACGACCAGGGCCCAGACGTCGCGCGTCCAGAACGCCATCGCGATGGTGATCGCGGTCCCGATGAGCAGCGTGGACTGGCCAAGGTAGGTGAGCCGGCGAAAATCGAGATCGCGCTGGCGGGCGATCGTGTTGATGTTGGCGAACCCCGCGATCGCGAACGTGGCGGACAACGCGAAGAGGATGGCCCGCAGTTCGTCCTTCTCGTAGAAATCGGCGATCCAGGGCGTGACCGCCATGAGCAGCAGGGTCAGCACCACTCCGCGGGCGACCAGCAGCGTGAAAGCCGTATCCTTGCGGGCCTCGAAGTCGGCCGGCATGGCGATGAGGGCCTGAGCGATGCCCGGACGGGTGAACGTCTCGACGGCACGGACCACGACCATCGCGATACCCATGAGACCGAACATTTCGGGGGTCAATAGCCTCGCGAGGACGATCGACCGCACAATATTCGTGCTCTGCATCCCAACTTCCGCGAGGGCCACCCAAAGTCCCGACCTCATGACCCTGCTCGTCAGCGATCCTCCGTCTGCGAACGCAAACGACAGGAGTTTCTTGATGTGCTTCATGGCTGAACGCGAGCTGGGCGGGTATTTCCGCCGGAGTTGAAGTGCGCGAATGATACACGCGGCCTTTGGCCAGCTTATGTGACGTAGCCCGGAAGACTTTTTCAGTGATGAGAAAAATCCTGTACGTGGAAGGAAACACCGACGGTACGGTGGGTGGTTCCTACTTCAGCCTGCTGTTCCTCACATCGGGGCTGGATCGGAAACGATTCGAGCCGACGGTCGTGTTCGCGCGCGAGAACTCGCTGATCCCGACGTACGAGAGCCGCGGCGTGCGTGTATTGATCCGCGCCAAACCAGAGCCCACGCGACTCGCCTTTCCGGGCGGCGCCCTGGTCGCGAAGGCCATCAATTTCGTGAGGGGCTTCATCGTCGAACCGCTGGGCCTCGCGCGTTTCCTGCGGCGCGAGCGCGTGGCGCTGCTGCATCTCAACAATGCCGTGATCCTCAACCACACCTGGATGATCGGCGCGTGGCTCGCGCGTGTTCCCTGCATCACGCACGAACGCGGCATCAACCCCGTCTACAAGACGCGCGATCACGTGATGGCGCGCTTGCTGCGCGCGATCATCGCCATCTCGAAGGCCGTCGAGGACAATCTCGTGACGCGCGGCATGAAGCGCGTCGTGATGATCCACAACGGGCTGGATCCGCAGGAGATGCGCGTCACCCGCCCCGCCGCGGAACTGCGCGCGGCGCTCGGCATCCCGGCCGGCAAACGACTCATCGGCGTCGTCGGCAACATCAAGGGATGGAAAGGCCAGAAGCTCGTCGTGCAGTCGGTCGCCGCGCTGCGCGATGAATTCCCGGACCTCGTCGCGCTGCTGATCGGTGATGCGCCGCCCGGCGACACGGGTTACCGGGACGAACTGCTGGCGCTCGCGCGCGAAAACGGGATCGAGGATCGCATCGTCATTACCGGCTACCAGCAGAATGTCGCAAACTACATCGACATGCTCGAGATCCAGCTGCACACGTCCACGTCTCCCGAACCCTTCGGCCGCGTCCTGCTGGAAGCGATGGCGCTGGGCAAACCGCTGATCGCGAGCAATGGCGGCGCCGTGCCGGAGATAGTCGTGCACGGTGTAACGGGCCTGGTCTTCGAGCCCGGGAACCCGGACTCACTCACCGGATCGCTGCGTCTGTTGCTCGGCGATCCGGCCCGGGCCGCGCAGATGGGCGTGGCCGGCAAGACCCGTTTGAATGATCACTTTTCGGTTGCGGCAAACGTGCGCCAGACTGAGGCGCTCTATGACCGCATCCTTTCCTGAGGAGATGCAATGTTAGTTCTCGTGGATGTTGGCGCGCGCAGCGGTATCGACGAGCGTTGGGCCCCGTTTCACCAGCATCTGGACGTGATCGGCTTCGATGCCGACAAGGTCGAATGCGACCGGCTCAACGCATCGAAGTGGCCTTACAAGGTCCGCTACCTGCCGCACGCGCTCGGCTCGAGCGACGGGCAGCAGGTGGAGCTGCGGATCTGCAAGAAGCCCGGCTGTTCGAGCCTCCTCGAACCCAACATGGACTTCTGCAAGAACTTTCCCTATGGCCACAACATGGAAGTCGTCGAGCGCCGGCCGATGACGCTGTCGCGGCTCGATTCGGTGCTCGACGTGCAGCCCGACGTGCTCAAGATCGACACGCAGGGATACGAACTCGAGATCCTGCGCGGCGCCGGCAAGCTGCTCGACAACACGCTGGCCGTCGAACTGGAAGTCGAATTCGCGCCGCTGTACCAGGGACAACCGCTGTTCAGCGAGCTCGACCAGTTCATGCGCTCGAAGGGATTCGACCTGATCGGCATCCGGCGCACGCTGTGGCGCCGCGTCGATTCGCAGTCCCCTCATGGCGGACAACTCGTGCATGGCGACGCCCTCTACGTGAAACAGGGACTCCAGCCTTCCGAGAAGACGAAGATCATCCTGCAGGCCTACAAGCAGCACGACCTGCTGCTGCATCTGCATCCCGACCACCGCTTCCCGAGCCCGCCGTTTCACAAGCGCCTGTTCGGCGGACTCGTCACGCTGTTCTCGGGCATGAATACCAACCGCGAACACCGCCGCTGGGTAGATAGCCTGCGCCCGTCTTCCGCGATCGACTGGCACGATCCCGATTTCTACTAGGCCGGCTCCTGCCGAGGGAGCCCGGTGCGTCCAGTCAGCGCATGACCACAGCGCCTTCTCCCGCGAGGCGCTGTCGCGGCGGTTCCCTAGGGCCTATCGTGGCCGGGGAAAATGTTCGAAACTTCCAACCAATGACGATCTCCCGGACCACCGCCATCCACGAAGCCGCGCACGCGGTCGCGGCGATCCGCGCGGGCCTCGTGTTCGATCACGTCACCGCCCTGCCGGATGACGACGCGGAAACCGACGGCGCGCTGCACTGGACCGACCTGCAGGCGTCCGGCGACCTCGAACTGTCGCCGCGCCTGCTCGCCATCGTTTCGCTCGCCGGGCCGTTCGCGGAAGCCAAGGCCGTAGGGCGCCGGCTCGATCGGGTGTTCGCGGGATTCGCCGCCTCCGACGATCGGGAGGCGGTGGCCCAGTTAGGACTGACCGACGAGCAGTTCGTGACCGCGAGCCGCGAGACGATGGAGCTGATCGAGCGGGACTGGCCGCTGATCGAGCGTATCGCGGACGAGTTGATGGAAGGCGGCCTCCTCGACTTCGACGACGTCGAAGCGCTGGTCGCCGACGACGACTGATCTAACATCGCCGCCCTCCGCTTCCCGGCGACACCGCGGAGGATTACCCTGTCTCCGTGCGAGCAGAGTCGGTCACCGAGGGGATGAGGGCCGCGCCTCGCTGGCGCATCTATGCGATCGCGCTGGCGTCGTGTGTCGCTGCATTCCTGCTGAGACTCGCTCTCGATTCCTGGGTCGGCGACCAGCCGATCCTCATCCTCTATATCTTCCCGATCGTCCTGTCGGCCTATCTAGGTGGGCTGCATCCCGGATTGTTCGCGACCGCCGTGGTCGCGATCGTCACGGCGCTCATGGGATTGCCGCCGCCGGGCCGGGTGTGGACGACGGAGCCGATCGCGGTGGCGCAGTGGTTGTTCCTCGTCATGCAGGGTGTGCTGATCAGCGTGTTGTTCGCCGAGCTCACCCGCTGGCGCCAGCGCGCGTCCCGGGAGACGTTGAGCCAGCGCAACGTCGCGACCGAACGCAAGGTGCACATCGGCTTCGCGATCGCGATCGCCTTCCTCGGCACGATAGGAGTCGTCTCGTTCCTCTCCGCCGTGCGGCTAGAGGAGAACTCGCGGCTCGTGTCGCGCGCTCATACGGTCATCTCCAACATCGACGCGCTTCTCGGCACGACGTGGGAAGCCGAATCCGCGCATCGCGGCTACGTGATCACGGGCGAGGAACAGTACGCCGCCGACTACACGCGCGCCACCGGCCGCGTCGGCGGTCTCGTGCAGGAGCTGCGCGATTCGGTGAGTTGGGATCCGGCCTTGCTCGCGCGCGCGGACGAGCTCGGCGAAGCGGTGCGCGAACGGCTGCGGCAGAGCGCGAACATCGTTGAACTGCGCCGCACGGGCGGACTCGAGGCCGTCCAGCAGTGGCTCTCGCGGAGTCCCGACCGGCCGGGCGCCCATGCGCAGGCGCGAATTCGCGCGCTCGCGCAGGAGTTCAAGGCGCGAGAGTTCAAGGTTCTGAGCGTCCGCGAGCGCGACGCGCAGCTCAGCGCGCAGCTCACGCAGACGGTGATCATCGTGGGCAGCGGGCTGGCACTCGCGTTCGTCGCGCTCGCCCTGTTCGCGATCCGCCGCGACTTCGCCGGGCGCGATCGCGCCGAAGCCGAGCTCAACCGGTTCTTCGATCTGTCGATCGACCTGTTCGTGATCGCGAGCCGGGATGGATATTTCAAGCGCGTGAGCCCGGCGGTGACCGAGATGCTCGGGTACACGGTCGAGGAAGTCCTGAGGATCCCGTACCTCGACCTCATACATCCCGAGGATCGGCCGCGCGCGCAGGAAGAGGTCCGCAAGCAACTCGATGAAGGAGCGCGCGTCGACGAGTTCGTGGGCCGGTTCCGCCACAAGAACGGCAGCTGGCGCACGCTCTCGTGGCGGTCCTTTCCAAGTCGCGGTCTCATGTATGCCACGGCGCGCGACGTAACGGACCAGGTGCGCGCCGCGAATGAGCTGCGCGAGGCGAAGGAACAACTGGAATCCCGCGTCGCGGAGCGCACGCGCGCGCTCGAAGCGGCCTACGATGCGATGCGCCAGAGCGAGGCGCGGTTCCGCGCCCTCATCGAGAACGGCGCGGACTGCATCGCGCTGACGTCTCTCGATCGCAAGTTTCTCTACATGAGCCCCGCCGTCGCCAACGTCGAAGGACGCCTGCCCGAGGAACTCATCGGCACCGACGCCGCCGCCACGACGCATCCGGACGACATGCGGGTGCTGCAAGGGCGAGTGACCGCCCTGCTCGAGAACCCGGGCAAACCGTTCTCCGCGGTCTGGCGCCGCCGCCACAAGGACGGCCGCTGGTTGTGGATGGAGGGTGTCGCCACCAACCAGCTCGAGAATCCTTCCGTGCGCGCGATCGTCACGAACTACCGCGACATCACCGAGCGCATCGCGCACGAAGCACGGCTCGCCGAGCAGCTGCAGCGCCTCGCACTGCTGGCGCGGATCACGCATGCGATCGGCGAACGGCAGCAGCTGCGCAGCATCTTCCAGGTGGTGGTCGAACGCCTCGAGGAAGAGATGCCGGTCGATTTCTGCGGCATCTGCCGGTACGTCGCGGACATGAACCAGCTCGTCGTCGCGTGCGTCGGCCATCGCAGCGAGGAGATGGCGACCGCCGCCGGACTCGGGCTGGATGCGACGGTGCCGATCGATCAGAACGGACTGGCGCGCTGCCTGCGCGGCGAGCTGGTGTGCGAGCCGGACATTGCGAAGATCGATTTTCCATTCCCGCGGCGTCTCGCCTCGGCAGGCATCGGTGCGCTCGTGATCGCGCCCCTGCTGGTCGAAAGCCAGGTGTTCGGCGTGCTCATCTGCGCGCGCCGCGCGGTCGACAGCTTCAGCAGCGCGGAATGCGAATTCCTGCGCCAGTTGAGCGAGCACACCGCCCTCGCCGCCCACCAGGCGCAGCTCCACGAAGCGCTGCAACGCGCCTACGACGACCTGCGCCACACGCAGCAGCAGGTGATGCAGCAGGAGCGGCTGCGCGCGCTCGGGCAGATGGCGAGCGGCATCGCGCATGACATCAACAACGCGATCTCGCCCGTCGCGCTTTACACGCAGGCATTACTCGAGCGCGAGACGAATCTCTCCGAGCGCGGCCGCGCGCAGCTCGAGATCGTCCAGCGGGCGGTCGACGACATCGCGCAGACCGTGGCGCGCATGGGCGAGTTCTACCGCGCGCGCGAGCCGCAGCTGCTGCTGGCGCCGGTCGACGTCAACACGCTCGTGCGTCAGGTGGTCGATCTCACGCGCGCGCGCTGGAGCGACATGGCGCAGCGGCGCGGCGCGGGGGTCGACGTGAAACTCGAGCTCGGCGCGGGACTACCCCCCATCGCCGCGGTCGAAAGCCAGATCCGCGATGCGCTCGTCAATCTCATCTTCAACGCGGTGGACGCGATGCCGGAGGGCGGTACGCTCACGTTCCGCTCGACTTCGACCGCCGCGGATTCCGGACCTCAGGTGATCCTCGAAGTCGTCGACACCGGCGTGGGGATGGACGAGGAGACCCGCCGCCGCTGCCTCGATCCGTTTTTCACGACCAAGGGCGAACGTGGCACGGGCCTCGGCCTCGCGATGGTCTATGGCATCGCGCAGCGACACGGGGCCGGCCTCGACATCGAAAGCGAACCTGGCAAGGGCACGATCGTCCGCATGACTTTTCCCGTGTCGCGGGACAAGCCAGCGATCGGCGGCGAGCCGATCGGCGAGCCCGTCCCGCCGCAGCGGATCCTCGTGGTCGACGACGACCCGATGCTGCTCAAGTCACTACGCGACGCGCTCGAAGCCGAAGGTCACGCGGTCACGACGGCGAACGGCGGCCAGGCGGGCATCCACGCGTTCGTCGAATCGCATGCCATGGGGAATCCATTCCCTGTCGTGATCACGGACCTGGGCATGCCTCACGTCGACGGCCGCAAGGTCGCGGCCACGATCAAGGCCAGCGTTCCGTCCACCGTCGTACTGCTGCTCACGGGCTGGGGCAAACGACTGCTCGCCGATGGCGACGTGCCGCCGGGCGTGGACGCCGTGCTGAGCAAGCCGCCGCGGCTCCCCGAGCTGCGGTCGGCGCTCGCCCGCTATCTCAGGACAGCGGGCTCCGGCCGGTCGGGCTAGTTAGACGCGAACGAGCAGCCGTAGCTGCTGACCGCGGTCGTCTTGAGAGCCCGCAACAACACGTTGGCCGCCGGGGACAGCAGCCAGTCGGTGCGCGTGATGATGCCGAACGCGTCCATGGTGCAGGACAGTTGCAGCGGCAGTATCGCGACCATGCCGTGGGTCGCGTAGTGGCGAGCCACGTCCTGGGCCACGACCGCGATGAAATCCGTCTGCTGCAGCATCTTCGTGATGAAGAGCAGCGCCGAGGTCTCGATGAGATGCGTGGGCGGCGCGAGGCCGGCCTCGCTGAACATGAGATCGAACCGGTGGCGCAGCACACCGCCCGCGGGTGGCACGATCCACGACTTCTTCTCGACGGCGCGCAGCGAAAGGCCCGGAACATTGAGCAATGGATGCCCCGGACGCACGACCGCGCATATGGGCTCCTCGGCGAGACGTTCGTAGCGCAGGCCCGATTTCTCCTGCCGTTCCAGGATCCGCCCCACCATGATGTCGATCTTGCCCTGGCCCAGCTGCTCGATGAGCACGTCGCTCGAGTCCACGTGCAGCTCGACACGCAGCTTCGGATTCTCGCGCGCGACCAGCGCGAGCGCCTGCGGCACCAGGCTGAGCGCCGGCCCCGTGATCGCGCCGAGGCTCACATGCCCGGCAAGGCCCGACTTGAGCGCGTCGACTTCCTGGCCCGCCTCGCGCAGGCTCGACAGTGCGATGCGTGCATGGCGGATCAGCGTCTCGCCGTACCAGTTGGGACGCATCCCGCGCGGTTGCCGCTCGAACAGCGTCACGCCGAGCATGTCCTCGAGATCTTTGAGAAGCTTCGAGGCGGCCGGCTGCGACATGTGCAGGACGGCGGCGGCGCGGTGAATGTTGCCCTCGTCGCAGATCGCGGTGAGGAGCATGAGCTGGCGCGTCTTGAGGCGCGCTCTAATGAACCAAGGTGTAGTAGAAGCCATTTCGTCCCCCCGATGCCGAAACATGTATATAACAATGGATATACGGATGCGCCAATCTCTGGCTTGTTGGCTATAGATACCAAACTCATCATGCGGACACCATGAACACCCCACTACGCACTCTCGGAACTGCTCTCGTTCTCTCACTGGCCCTGCTTGCGGGCTGCGCCCGCAACGGCGATACGGCGAACACCGACGGGGAACCCCGACCCATCGTGCTCGGCTTCAGCCAGATCGGCGCCGAGAGCGAATGGCGCACGGCGAACACCCGATCGATCCAATCCGCGGCCAAGGAAGCCGGCATCGATCTGCGTTTTTCCGATGCCCAGCAGAAACAGGAAAACCAGATCAAGGCGCTGCGCTCGTTCATCGCGCAGCGTGTGGACGTGATCGCCTTCTCGCCGGTGGTGGAAACCGGCTGGGAGACGGTGCTGCGCGAGGCCAAGGCCGCGAAGATCCCGGTGATCCTCACCGATCGCGCGGTCGAGGTAAGCGATGACTCGTTGTATCTCTCGCTGATCGGCTCGGACTTCGTCGAAGAAGGCCGCAAGGCGGGACGCTGGCTGCTCGAGTACTTCGCCAATGACCCGACGAGATCCGCCATGGACGAGATCAACATCGTCGAATTGCAGGGCACTGTCGGCTCGGCGCCGGCGAACGACCGCAAGAAGGGCTTCGCGGAAGTCATCGGCACAGACCGGCGGTTCAAGATCATCCGCTCGCAGACCGGTGACTTCACGCGCGCGAAAGGCAAGGAAGTCATGGAGGCCTTCCTCAAGGCCGAGGGCAAACGGATCCACGTGCTGTTCGCGCACAACGACGACATGGCCATCGGCGCGATCCAGGCCATCGAGGAGGCCGGCTTCAAGCCCGGCACCGACATCACGATCGTCTCCATCGACGGCGTGAAGGGCGCGTTCGAGGCGATGATCGCGGGCAAGCTCAACGTAACCGTCGAATGTAATCCGCTGCTCGGCCCACAGCTGATGGAGGCGGTGAAGGAAGTCGCGGCGGGCAGGCCGATCCCGCGCCGCATAGTGACCGACGAGTCGGTGTTCCCGCGCGAGACCGCCGCGGAGGTGCTACCGACGCGGCAGTACTGACGATGGACCACTCGCGGCGCGATGCACTGAAGCTGCTCGGCGTGGGCGCGGCCGCGGCCGCGTCGGTGCCGGGTTCCGCCAGCAGCCTGGTTTCGCGGCCTTCGCAGCCGAAGCCGCTGGATCCGGCCGTGCGTTACTTCGGCCTCGCCGACGTCAGGCTCGAGGAGGGTCCGTTCCTCGCGGCCCAGAAGCTCGACGCCGCCTATCTACTGGCGCTCGAGCCGGATCGCATGTTGCACAACTTCCGGGTGAACGCGGGCCTCGCGCCCAAGGCGCCGGTGTATGGCGGCTGGGAATCGGTCGAGCCGTGGATCTGGATCCGCTGTCATGGGCACACGCTGGGTCATTACCTCACCGCCGCGGCGTGCATGTTCGAATCGACCGGCGATGCGCGCTTCGCCGAGCGCGTCGACTACATCGTGGCGGAGCTCGCCGAGTGCCAGTCGAAGACCGGCGGATGGCTCACCGCGTTTCCGGATGGCGTCGCGCCGCTCGTCGACAGCCTCGCGAGCAAACCCTTCGACGGGGTGCCCTGGTACACGACCCACAAGGTGCTCGCGGGCCTGCGCGATGCGCACATTCATCGCCACAGCGCCCAGGCGCGCACGGTGCTGATCGCATTCACCGACTGGATAGACCGCGTGTGCGCGGAAGTGCCAACGGACCGGATGCAGAAGATGCTCGACCGCGAGCACGGCGGAATGAACGAGGTGCTCGCGGACGTCTTCGCGCTGACGGGCGAGCGGCGCTACTTCGATCTCGCGGAGAAGTTCACTCATCGGGCCGTGCTCGATCCGCTCCGGAAGGGAGTGGACGCGCTCGATGGATTACACGCGAACACGCAGATTCCCAAGATCATCGGCTTCAGCCGCATCCACGCGACGGGCGGCTCGGGGTGGAGCGATCACGAAGAGGCCGCGCGCTTCTTCTGGCGCACGGTCGTCCAGCGACGTTCGTTCATCACGGGCGGTCACGGCGACGGCGAACATTTCTTTCCCGTCACTGAATTCGCGCAGCACCTTCCGTCCGCGAAGACCATGGAGACCTGCTGCACGCACAACATGCTGCGTCTCACGCGCTCGTTGTATTCCCAGGATCCCGACGCCGCGTACTTCGACTACTTCGAACGCGCGCTCTTCAACGGCATCCTCGCGTCGCAGGATCCCGAGAGCGGCATGAACACCTACTTCCAGGCGACGCGGCCGGGATACGTGCGCCTGTATCACACGCCCTTCGATTCGTTCTGGTGCTGCACGGGGTCGGGCATCGAAAACCATGCGCGCTACGGCGAGTCCATCTACGCGCACCGCTCCGACACCCTCTTCGTCAATCTCTTCCTGGCGTCGACGCTCGACTGGAGCGCGCGTGGCGTGCGCCTGACGCAGCGCACGCGGTTTCCGGATGAGGAATCGACCCGGCTTGAATTCACGCAGGGCGCGGCACGTCCCATCACGCTCGCGATCCGCCAGCCATCGTGGTGCCCCGTCATGGTCCTGACGGTGAACGGGCGGGAGCGCCAGGTGCGGCGACGCCCGGGTCAATACTCCAGGCTCACGCGGGTGTTCCGCGCCGGCGACGTGGTCGAGGTGAGGCTGCCAATGACCCTCGAGATCGAGCCGCTGCCGCCCATCGTGCCCATCGAGGGGAATCCGTCGGTCGAATACGTGGCCGTGCGCTTCGGACCCATCGTACTCGCGGGCCGCATGGGCACCGCCGGCCTCGCCCCGGGCTCCCAACTCATCGTCAACGAACGCGAATCCGGAAACATGCTCCAGGCGGACGTCACGGTCCCGGGCTGGCCGCGCCCGTTCGAGCAACTGACCTCGAACATCGAGCGTACGAACCCGGAACGGCTCGAGTTCCTCGCGAGTGGATTCGAAGGCGGCGCCAAGGTCGAGCTCATACCGTGGTTCCGGGCCACGCACGAGCGCTACAACCTCTACTGGCGCCGCTCGTCGGGGCCGAACGGCTAACCGCTCAACCGGGCCTCCATAACCCGGAAAACCGCGAACTGGGACTCCCCCCGGGGAAACCCGGTGTGACCGGCGTCACCGTGGTTTTGTCACATACCCGCCAAGATCCCCCTCGTGCCAATGGGAGAAACCGTCCGAAAGGGTCGGCGCGGCCCCGTTGTGCGTCCGTGGGAGGGAGCTGTGGCCATTCACAAAGTGCTGATCGTCGACGATGCGCGACCGGATCTCATGAACCTGGAAAGGATCGTGAGCGCGGCGGGCTACACGACCCTCACCGCGACGAACGGTCTGCAGGCCGTGGAGATGTCCAAGACGGCCCTGCCCGACGTCATCCTCATGGACGTCAACATGGACCAGATGGACGGCTTCGCCGCCACCCGCGCCATCGGCGGTGACGCTGCGACGAAGTCCATCCCGGTCGTACTGGTGACCAGCAAGAACCAGAAGGCCGACCGCGTCTGGGCGCAGATGCTCGGCGTGAAAGGCTACGTGACCAAGCCCTATACCCCTGACCAGATTCTTGGCGCCATCGCGGCCTGCGGCTGATCCCATGAACGCGATGTTTCCTCTGCCACTCGGACTGCCTCCATTGCCCGCGGAACTCGCGGCGCTGGCGCAGCCCGGCACGTCCGGCGAGGAAAGACCCGACGACATCGTCCGCCAGGCGTTTCGCATCGGACACATCCGCATGCTCGCGCCGTTCGCCACCGCGAGCGAGCTCACCGAGATGCCGAACGTCTATCCACTGCCGCGCTCGCCGGCCAACCTGCTCGGGCTCGTGAATCTCCACGGCCGCATCGTGCCGCTGTTCGATCTCGTGGCGCTGTTCGAGACGCAGCACCTGCCGCGCGAGAAACGCATGCTGCTCGTCATCGGTCACGGCAGCGACGCCGCCGGCATCGTCATCGACGGCCTGCCCCGTCGCATTGTCTTCAGGCCCGAGGCGCAGGTCATCCCGCCCGCCCTGCCCGCGGCGCCCGCCCTCGCCGTCACCGCCGCATATGCGGAAGGCGATGACACCTGGTTCGACTTCGATTACGCGCAACTGCTCGATCAACTCGTGAGTTAACTCCATGGCCATTCGCAACGTATTCGGCGCCCAGTCCATCCGGCAGAAGCTGCTGCTCGGAACGCTGTTCCTCGCCATCATCCCGGTCGCCGTCACCTCGGTGATCGTCGGACGCGAATCGCTCGACTCCGGCCGCGACGCGCTCGAAGCGCAGGCGCGCGAATCGCTGATCGCCCAGCGCGCCTCGAAGGCCGCGCAGATCACCGACTACTTCCAGTCGCTCTCGAACCAGGTGCAGGTGCTTGCGTCCTCCCCGGACGTCGTCAACGCGATGCGCGAGTTGCCCGGCGCCTACGACAACTCGGTACTGAGCCTCGCGGACCTGCCCGCGCAGCGCACGCGTCTCGCGAAGTACTACACCGGCGACTTCATGCAGGAATTCCAGAAGCGCAACACCGGCAAGCCGATCGACATGACGCACCAGGTCACGACGCTGCCGGATACCGCGATGAACCTGCAGTACCAGTACATCGCCGCGAATCCGAATGCGGTGGGCGCGAAGTACAATCTCGACCGTGCGAACGACGGCTCGCGGTATTCCGAGCTGCACGGCGCGATCCACTCGTACCTGCGTACCGCGCTGCGCCAGTTCGGCCTCTACGACATCTACCTGATCGAGCCGAAGAACGGCACGATCGTCTACACCGTCTTCAAGCAGCTCGACTTCGCGACCTCGCTGGTGAACGGGCCGTATGCCAAGAGCAAGCTCGGCGATGCGTTCCGGCAGTCGTGGAATCTCGAGCGCGCCGGAGAGGTGGCCCTGTCCGAGTTCGGCGAATACCTGCCCTCCTACAACGACCAGGCGGCCTTCCTCGGCGCGCCCATCTTCGACGGCAACCGCAAGATCGGCGTGCTCGTCGTGCAGGTGCCGATCGACAAGATCAACTCGGTGATGACGCACGAAGGCAAGTGGAAGGAGCGCGGCCTCGGCGACACCGGTGAAACCTACCTGGTCTCCTCCGCCGACGGCACGCCGCGCTCGGTCGCGCGCCTCGCGGTCGAGAACATCGATGCGTATTCGAAGAGCGTGCGGGACGCGGGCTTCGCGCAGGGCCTCGCGAACGCCGTGCAGGCCAAGGGCACGAGCATCGGCCTCGTGCCGATCAAGACGCAGGCCACGGCCGAGGTCTTCGAGAAGAACACCGCCGGATACGGCGTGTACCCCAACTACGCGAAGCAGTCCGTGCTCGGCGCGTACGCGCCGCTGTCGGTGCTCGGCCTGAAATGGGCCATCATCGCCGAGATCGAGGCGACCGAGGCGTTCGCGCCCGTGACGACCGTGCGCGAGAAGGTGGTCGTGTGGTCGACCGGCATCGCGGTCGCGCTGCTCGGCCTCGGCCTGCTCATCGCCTTCGCGCTGTTGCGCTCGGTCACGAAGCCGATCACGAAGTTGCAGACCACCGTGACCGCGATCGCGGATGGCGACTTCGCCGCGCGTTCGCAACTCGGCGGCGACGACGAATTCGGCCAGCTCTCCCGCGCCTTCGACGACCTGCTCGACGATCGTGTTGCAAGACTCGCCGAAGCCGAGCGCGAAAACGAAGACCTCAACAATTCGGTCGTGCAGTTGCTGCAGGCGGTCGCCCAGCTGTCCAACAAGGACCTGACCGCGAAAGCGCCCGTATCGGCGAACGTCATCGGCACCGTGTCCGACTCCATCAACCTGCTCGCGCACGAAACCGGCCGGGTGCTTTCCGAGGTGACCAGCATCGCGGCGCAGGTGAAACTCGCCACCGAGCGCGTGAAGCGCCAGGCGGACTCGGTGAACGCCACCGCCGCGGCTGAACGTTCGGACGTCGAGCGTGCGAGCGAGAACCTCGCGAACGCGAACAAGGTCATGACGCAGGTGGCCGAACTCGCCGCCGCATCCAACCGTGCCGCGGAACAGGCGACCACCTCCACCGTCACCGCGCTCGTCGCGGTGAACGAAACCGTGCGCGGCATGGAAGGCATCCGCGAGTCGATCGCCGAGGCCGAAAAGCGCATCAAGCGCCTGGGCGAACGTTCGCAGGAAATCACCGGCATCGTGAACCTCATCAACACGATCGCCGAACGCACGCACGTGCTGGCGTTGAACGCGTCCATGCAGGCCGCCGCCGCCGGCGACGCGGGCCGCGGCTTCGCGGTCGTCGCGGAAGAAGTGCAGCGCCTCGCCGAGAGCT
>JAEZCR010000094.1 GCA_023433465.1 Pseudomonadota bacterium
CGTCGGCGACCGCCACCTGCGCGAGCAGGTGCGCCGCCGCGCCGAAGCCGTAGAACCCCATCGACCGCGCGTCGCCGCAGGCGCGATACGCGCGATACCCGATGAGGCCCGCGCACAGCAGTGGCGCGGCTTCGGCGTCGTCGTATTCGTCCGGGATGCGCAGACAGAAGCGCGCGTCCGCGATGACCTGCGACGCATATCCGCCGTCCACGCTGCACCCCGTGAACGAAGGCCGGTCGCACAGGTTCTCCGCGCCGGAGCGGCAGTACTGGCATTCGCCACAGGTGCGCGCGAGCCAGGGCACGCCCACCCGGTCGCCCGCGGCGAACTCCGTGACCGCCGGACCGCGCGCCCGTACGCGCCCGACGATCTCGTGTCCGGGCGTCACGGGGTAGTTAGCCTGCGGCAATTCTCCATCCAGCACGTGCAGGTCCGTCCGGCACACGCCACAGGCGGCGACGTCGATCAGCAGCTCGTGTTCGCGGGGCGGCGGCAGCGCCACGGTTTCGCGGCGCAGCGCCGTCCGCGGCGCGCGCAGGCGCATGGCGGTCGCCGTCACCATTTCGTGTGCGGATGCGTTCATGGCAGGATGGGTGCCGTCGCATTGTCTCCAGTCGCGGCGAATAATGCATATACGTGTTAGACCGCATGCCCTGTCGGCGGCGCACGCTTAAGGTGCGGCGATGCCGGCGGAGCCCGTTTTCCAGGCAACCGACCTGACCAAGGTCTATCGCGTCGGCGAAATCGACGTGCACGCGTTGCGCGGCGTGACCTTCGGCATCGGCGCCGGAGAATTCGTCGTGATGCTGGGACCCTCGGGCAGCGGGAAGTCGACGTTGCTCAACATCCTCGGCGGCCTCGACGTCCCCACCTCGGGCGCCGTGCGCTGGCGCGACCACGACCTTTCGAACGCCGGTGAGAAGGAGCTGACACGTTATCGACGCGAACACGTCGGCTTCGTTTTCCAGTTCTACAACCTGATCCCCAGCCTCACGGCGCGCGAAAACGTCGAGCTCGTGACGGACATCGTCGGGAATCCGATGAACCCTGACGATGCGCTTTCCATCGTCGGCCTCGGAGAGAGACTCCACCATTTCCCCGCGCAGCTTTCCGGCGGCGAACAGCAACGCGTCGCGATCGCGCGCGCCCTCGCCAAGCGGCCCGAATGCCTGCTGTGCGACGAGCCCACCGGCGCGCTCGACATCGAGACCGGCCGAATCGTGCTTTCGGCCCTGGCGCGCGCCAATCGCGAGCTCGGCACGACGACCATCGTGATCACGCACAACGTGACGATCGCGGGCATGGCCGACCGCGTGCTGCGACTCGCCGACGGCCGGATCGCCTCGGACGAGACGAATACGCGCAAACTCGCGCCCGAGGATCTGCACTGGTGAGGGCACTCGACCGCAAACTACTGCGCGACCTGTGGCGCCTGCGCTCGCAGGTGATCACGATCGCGCTCGTGGTCGCGAGCGGCATCGGCGGCTACATCGGTTCGCTGTGCGCGCATGCGTCGCTGGCCAATCTGCGCGACGCCTACTACGAGTCGTCGCGCTTCGCGCACGTGTTGGCGCCGGTGCGGCGCGCGCCGCGGTCGATCGCGCCACGCCTGCGCGACGTGCCCGGCGTGCTCGACCTCGACATGAGTGTCGTCGCGGCCACCACCATCACGATCCCGGGCACGATCGAGGTGATGACCGGACAGGTCGTGTCCCTGCCCGCGAGCCCCGACGCCGGCATGAACCGAGTGGTGCTCGAGCGCGGTAGATGGGTCGAGCCCGACGATACGCTGGGCGTGCTGGTGAGCCGTTCGTTCGCCCGCGCGCGCGGCATCGAGCCCGGCGACCGCCTGTCGCTCCTCATGAATGGCCGCTACCAGGAAGTGCGCGTCAATGGAATCGCGCTCTCCCCCGCCTACATCTTCGCGGCCGCGCAGGGCGGCTTCTCGGACGACACGCGCTTCGGGGTCCTGTGGATGCCCGAGGAACGACTGGCATCCGCATACGATCTGCGCGGCGCATTCAACCTGCTCTCGGTCCGGATCACGCCGGGCGCGAGCGAAAGCGCGGTCATCGACGCGCTCGACCGCGTACTCGCGCCCTACGGCGCGCTGGGCGCGTACGCGCGCGACGACCAGCCCTCGGACAAGATGTTGACGCAGGAGATAGACCAGCAACGCGTGTTCGGCACCGTGCTGCCGGCGGTGTTCCTCGCGGTCGCGATGTTCCTGCTGCACGTGCTGATCAGCCGGCACATCGCGACGGAGCGCACGCAGATCGCGGCGCTCAAGGCGATGGGCTACGGCAACGGCCGCATCGGGGCTCACTACTTCGAGTTCACTGGCGTCACCGTGACCCTCGGCGTCGCCCTGGGCGTCGTCGTCGGCGTTGTCTTCGGCCGCTGGATGACCGGGCTGTACGCCAGCGTGTTCGCGTTCCCGGACTTCGCGTTCACGCTGGTGCCCTGGGTCGTGGGCTCTTCGGTTCTCCTCGCGATCTTCGCGGGCGTCGCGGCCACGTTCGGCGCGGTGCGCGCGGTCATGCGACTGCCCGCGGCGGAAGCCATGCGCCCACCGGCGCCGGCGCATTTCAAGCGCACGCTGCTCGAACGAGCGCATCTGGGCCGCCTGCTCACTCCCTCCGCCCGCATGGTCCTGCGCGAAACCGAACGCCGCCCGCTGCGCGCGCTCCTGACTACCCTCGGCATCGCCAGCTCCGTCGCGATCATCATCGCGGGCACATGGTGGGGCGACGCATTCGATTACCTGGTCGATACCGAATTGTTCCAGCGCGATCGCGCCGACGTCACCGTCGCGCTCATCGAACCCACCGCCATCGGCGCGCTGGACGACATCCGCCGCATGCCCGGCGTGCTCGCCGCGGAGGCCTCGCGGACGGTCAGCGTGCGGATGCGCCACGGCGCGCGCGAGTACCGCACGTCGCTGGTCGGCATCGATCCGGGCGCGCAACTGCGCCGCGTGCAGGATGCGCAGGGGCGCGATCTGCCGCTGTCCGACGGCACGCTGCTGCTCACCGACCGTCTGGCTCGCATGCTCGACGTGCGCGCGGGCGACTCCGTGCTGATCGAACCACTCGAAGGCACGCGCAAGTTGCGCGAAATGCGGGTCGCGGCGGAGACCGGCGACCTGATGGGCATGCCGGGATACCTGACCCGCCGCGATGCCTCTCGCCTGCTCGGCGAGGGCGACACGTTCAACATCGCGCGCGTGCGGCTCGACGCGGGACAGGACGCCGCGTTCTTCGAGGCCGTGCGCAATACGCCGCGCATCGCGGCGGCGGGCGACAAGCGCCGCATGGTCGCGCAGTTCCGCGCCACCTCCCAGCGCAACCTGCTGATGTTCGCCGCGATCCTCTCCGCGTTCGCCATGTGCATCGCCGTCGGCGTGGTCTACAACAGCGCGCGTATCACGCTCGCCGAGCAATCGTGGGAGCTTGCTACATTGCGCGTCATGGGATTCACACGCGGCGAGGTTTCGTGGACCTTGTTAGGGCAGCTCGCGGCGCAGATGGCGATCGCGCTGCCCATCGGATGGGCGGCGGGCGCGGGCTTGTCGGCCGTGATCCTCGCGATGATCAGCTCGGAGGAATTCCGCATTCCGCTCGTGATCGGCACGGGCACCTACACGCTCGCGAGCCTCGTAATGCTCGGCGCGGGCGTCGTCACCGCATTCATCGTCCGCCGGCGGATCGACCAGCTCGATCTCATCGGCGTACTCAAGACCCGGGACTGACCATGACGAAGAAGAAATGGATCCTTGCGACGACGTCGATCGTGCTGGCCGCCGCCGCGCTGGTTTGGCTCATGATGCCGTCACCCGTGAGCGTCGAGACGGCCACGCTCACACGCGGCACCCTGTTCGTGAGGGTGCGCGAAGACGGCGTGACGAGAGTGCGTGACCGTTACGTCGTCGCGGCGCCGGTGACCGGCCTGCTGATGCGGCCCACGTTGCGGGTCGGCGACCCCGTCAAACGCGGCGAGGTCGTGGCGGTGATCGTGCCCAACGTCGCGCAGATGCTCGACGCGCGCACGCGCGCCGAACTATCCGCGCGCGTGCAATCCGCCGCGGCGCATGCCTCGCGCGCCCGCGCGGTGGTCCGCCAGGCCGAGGCCGAATTGAGCAAGGCCGAGAACGACCGTCGCCGCATCGACGAGCTGGCCGCGCAGGGTTTCGCGTCGAAAACCGAGCGGGAAAACGCCGCCGTAACGCTCGAGCTGCGCCGCAAGGACGTGGAGGCCGCACGTTTCGAAGCCGATGCCGCCGAACACGATCTCGAGCAGGCGCGCGCCGCGATGCGCGAGGGCGAGGCTCTGCGCGGAGGTAGTTCGGCCACGGCGTGGTCCATGCGCGCGCCGATCGACGGTACCGTGTTGCGCGTCGTACAGGAAAGCGAGATCGCGCTCGGAGTCGGCGCGCCGATCATGGAGATCGGCGACGTGAGCCGGCTCGAGGCGCGCATCGATGTGTTATCTACCGAAGCCACGCGCATCGAGCAGAACGCCTACGTCGAGCTCGACGCGGGCGGCGTGACCCTCGCCGGCCGCGTGCGGCGCGTCGAGCCATCGGGGTACACCAAGGTCTCGGCGCTCGGCATCGAGGAGCAACGCGTCGACGTGCTCGTCGACTTGCTGCCGAACCCGAAAGCGCTCGACCGAGTGTCCGACGGCTTCCGCGTCGACGCGACGATCGAGCTGTCGCAGGAGGAGGACGCGCTGCTGATTCCGCTGGCGGCGCTGTTCCGGCATGGCGAGGAGTGGGCGACGTTCCGCGTGGTCGACGGGCGCGCACGGCTCGTACCGCTGCGCATCGGCAATCGCGGCGACGAGTTCGCCTCCGCGCTCACCGGGATCGAGCCCGGCGCCACCGTGATCGTCTATCCCAGCGACGCGGTGAAGGACGGAGTGCGCGTGCGCGAGGTCCAGCGCTGAGCGGCCGGTATAAAGGCTGACCTGACCTGGATCAGGGCGCGCTCCGGCGCGCGGCGCCAACATCGGCGCCATGAACCAGTCCGCCGATCTGCCCCTGAATTCCGCCGCCCACGAAAGCCGCGGCTTCGCGCTGTTCGAAGCCGGTTTCCGGCCGTTTTTCCTGCTCGGCGCGGCTTACGCGGCGATCACGATTCCGATCTGGCTGTATCGCTTCGCGCACGCGAGCGTCTCGTTCGGCGAACTGCCCGGCCTCTACTGGCACATCCACGAGATGCTGTTCGGCTTCGTGATCGCGGCCATCGCCGGATTTCTGCTCACCGCGGTGCCGAGCTGGACCGGCTCGCGCGGTTTCGGCGGCCGCCCGCTCGTCATTCTCGTTTCGCTGTGGCTGCTCGGCCGGCTCGCGATGGCGACCGTTGGCGCCGTGCCATTCTGGATGACGGCCGCGGCGGAGCTCGCGTTGCTGCCGGGCCTGCTCGTGCTCGTGGCGCCACCGGTGATCCGCGCGCGCAATCGCAACATGGCGATCCTCGCCGTTGTCACGGTGCTGTGGCTCATCGATGCCGCGTTCCTGCAGGCCGTCCGCCATGGAGACATCGTGCTCGCGATGGGCGCCTCGCGCGTCGCGATCGGACTGGTGCTGGTGCTGGTCACGGTGATCGGCGGGCGCATCGTGCCCGCGTTCACGGGCAACGCACTGCGCCGCGCGGGCGCCGAGCCCGCCATCGCCTCGCGCAAGTGGTTAGAGGTCGCCACCATCGGCAGCACCGTTCTTCTCGTCGTCGTCGACCTCTTCCGGCCCGACGGCCTTGCAGCTGGCATCGTGGCGGCCGTTGCCGCCGTTGCACACGCGCTGCGGCTCTCGGGCTGGAAGAGTTTTCGCGTGCGCGGCGAGCCCATTCTCTGGATCCTGCACGTGGCCTACGCGTGGATTCCCGTGGCGCTGGCGCTCAAGGCCTGCCTGCTGCTCGGCGAATTCTCCTGGGCCGCGAAATGGCAGCACGCCCTCACCTACGGCGCGTTCGCGACGATGATCCTCGCGGTCATGACACGCGCCTCGCTCGGCCACACCGGGCGTCCGCTGGTGGTCTCCCGCGCGATCGCGGTCGCGTACGTGACCCTCACCGTGGGCGCGCTGCTGCGCGTGTTCGGCGGGGCAATCGTGCCCGATCACTACCTGCTGACGCTGAGCGCGTCCGGTCTCGCATGGGTCATCGCGTTCGCGATTTTCGTATGGGTATACGCGCCCATCCTTATGGCTCCCCGCCTCGACGGCAGGCAAGGTTGAATACAGTGAGCATCCAGACTGGTCTCGACGACGCCCTGCTGGGCCGGTACGACAAGCCCGGCCCGCGCTACACGTCCTATCCATCGGCACTGCAGTTCTCGCCGGAATTCACGGCCTCGGACCTGCGGCGCGAAGCCATGCGCAGCAACGAGGAGCCGATCCCGCGCGACCTGTCGCTGTACGTGCACGTGCCCTACTGCTTCTCGCCGTGCTTCTACTGCGGCTGCAACCGCATCATCACGCGCGATCTCGGGCGCGGCGCGGTGTACGTCGAGCGCGTGGTGCGCGAGGCGGAACGAGTTTCGCAGCTCTTCGACCGCGGACGCGTCGTGCGGCAGCTGCACTTCGGCGGCGGCACGCCCAACTTCCTCTCCGCGGAAGCGATCGAACAGCTTATCGACAGCTTCGGCCGGAATTTCCGCCTGTCGACGAAACCCGACCGCGACTTCTCGATCGAGCTCGACCCGCGCTGGGTGCGCGAAGGGGACATCGCCGCGTACGCCGGGATGGGCTTCAACCGCGCGAGCCTCGGCGTGCAGGATTTCGATCACGCCGTGCAGCTCGCCATCAACCGCGTGCAGAGCGTCGGCGAGACACTTCGCACGATCGAGGATTGCCGCGCCGCCGGTTTCCGCTCGGTCAACGTCGATCTCATCTACGGCCTGCCGCGCCAGACGCCCGGCGGCTTCGCCGCGACGCTCGAGACCATCGTGCGCGCGCGGCCCGACCGCGTGGCCATCTACGGCTACGCGCACATGCCGCAGCTCTTCAAGGCGCAGAAGCAGATAGAGGAGTCCGAACTACCCGACGCCGCGCGGCGCGTGCGGCTGCTGCGGCTCGCGATCGACCGGCTGACGGCCGCGGGATATCGGCACATCGGGCTCGATCACTTCGCGCTGCCCGAGGACGACCTCACGCGCGCGCTCGACAGCGACAGCCTGCACCGCAATTTCATGGGTTACACCACTCACGCCGACTGCGACCTGATCGGACTCGGCGTGAGCGCGATCAGTCACGTCGGCGACACCTACAGCCAGAACTACCGCGGACTGCCGGACTGGGAGTCGGCGGTCGACCAGGACCGCCTGCCCACGTGGCGCGGGGTCGCGCTGGACGAGGACGACGTCATCCGCGCCGACGTGATCCAGCAGATCATGTGCCGCGGCGCAATCGATCTGGCCGCGATCGAGGAGCGATATGACATCGAATTCGACCAGTACTTTGGCGGCGCGCTCGCGTCGCTGGGCGCGCTGGAAAAGGACGGATTGGTCGAAATCGACGAAGAGCGCATCCACGTGACCTCGCGAGGCCGTCTGCTGCTGCGTATGATCGCGATGTGCTTCGACCGCTACATCCACGCCCCGGCCGCGCAGGAACGTCCGCGTCATTCGCGCATCATCTGACTGCGCGTGCGATTCCGTGCGGGTGCGCGCCGTGAGGCCCACGCGCCTGCCCAATCCCGCCGCGGCCGACGACGGCAACGAATTCGAGTTCTGCAGCACCTGCGCGTTCTCCGCCGCGTGCCTCGGCCAGGGCTTCGACAAATCGCGGCTGCGCGAGCTGCACATGCTCGTCGAGCACGTGGGCCCCTACGCCGAAGGTCAGCACATCTTCCGCGAAGGCGATCCGTTCGAAGCCATCGCCGCCGTGCGCGTCGGCACCGTGAAGACCTACGTGAACGACGCCGAGGGCCGCGAGCAGGTGCTCGGCTTCTTCCTGCCCGGCGAGGTGATCGGCCTCAACGCGATCTCGCATTCGAAATATCCCTGCAACGCCGTGGCGCTCGACGACGTGAGCCTGTGCCGCTTCTCGTTCCCGAACATCGCCGCCCTGGCCGGCCGCGTGCCGGGGCTGCAGGCGCAGCTCTTCAAACTACTGAGCGAAGACATCGGCAAAGCCGCCCTGCTCGCCGGCAACTTCACCGCCGACGAACGCATGGCCGCCTTCCTCGTCTCACTCTCCCGCCGCATCACCGCCCGCGGCGGCTCCGCGACCCGCCTGCATCTCGCAATGACCCGCACCGACATCGCCAACTACCTGCGCCTCGCCTCCGAGAGCGTGAGCCGCGGTTTCTCCCGCCTGCAGGACGCCGGCATCGTGCGCGTCGACCGCCGCGAAATCGTGATCGCAGATCCCGCCCGACTCCAGGACCTGGCAAAGCACATCCTCCGATAGACGACTAGAAATGGGGTCAGACCCCATTTCCTCCCTGATCCAGATCAGGGCGCCTCGCCCGTCCCGGCCCCACCATCAACCGCATCTTCCGGGAGATGCCCCATGACCTCGACTCGCAAACTCTGGATATCCCTGGCCATTCTGCTGGCCGCTTCTTTTTCCGTGCTGCTGTGGGTGGGTGGTGAAATCCACCGCGTGATGCCCCCCATCCCGTCAAGAGTGGTCACCCCCGACGGCAGCACGATCTTCTCTCGCGCCGACATCGAAAAGGGCCGCCAGGTCTGGCAGTCCATCGGTGGTCAGCAGTTAGGTTCGATCTGGGGCCATGGCAGCTACGTCGCGCCGGACTGGTCCGCGGACTGGCTGCATCGCGAAGCGACCGAATGGCTCGACATTCTCGCGGTGCGCGACACAGGCAGTCGCTACGCCGAACTCCCCGCGGAACAGCAAGCCGCGCTCGCCGCACGGGTGCGTCCACTGATCCGCGAGAACACGTTCGACCCGCAGACCGAAACCATCACCGTCTCCACGGATCGCGCCGCGGCCATGGTCAACGTCGCCGCTCATTACACCTCGCTGTTCGGCGACGATCCGGCGACGCTCGAATTGCGCAAGGCCTACGCGATGAAGAACGGCACCGTCGCCGACGCGCAGCATCGCGTCGCGCTCGGCGCGTTCATCTGGTGGTCCTCCTGGTCCGCGGTGACCGAACGCCCCGGCAAAACCATCACCTACACCAACAACTGGCCGCACGATCCGCTGGTCGGCAACACGCCGCCGAGCCAGTTGCTCACCTGGACCGTCTTCAGCGTATTGTTCCTGATCGCGGGAATCGCCTTGCTGGGCTGGTACCACGCGCGCAACAAGGAGGACGCGCCTCCGGAGCTGCCCAAAACCGATCCACTCGCGCTCGTGAACGTGACGCCTTCCATGCGCGCCACCGCGAAGTATTTCTGGCTGGTCGTCGCGCTGTTCCTCACGCAGATCCTGCTCGGCGCGATCACGGCTCACTACCAGGTCGAAGGCCAGGAGGCCTACGGCTTCCAGCTCGCCGACGTGTTGCCCTACTCCCTCACGCGCACCTGGCACACCCAGCTCGCGGTGTTGTGGATCGCGACCGCGTGGCTCGGCATGGGCCTGTACATCGGGCCCGCGATCTCCGGGCATGAGCCGAAGTACCAGCGGCTCGGCGTCAACGTCCTGTTCACCTGCCTCATCATTATTGTCGTAGGCGCCTTTGCCGGCCAGTGGCTGGCCGTGATGCAGAAGTTAGGTCTCGCGAAGAACTTCTGGTTCGGCCACCAGGGCTGGGAGTACGTCGACCTCGGCCGCTTCTGGCAGATCTTCCTGTTCGCCGGCCTCGGCATCTGGCTGACTCTGGTCGGCCGCGCGTTGTGGCCCGCCATCAGGAAAGGCGGTGAATCCAAGTCCATCGTCGCGTTGCTGTTCGCCTCCACGGTCTGCATCGGCCTCTTCTACGGCGCCGGATTGATGTGGGGCGAGCACACGCACCTGTCGATGGTCGAGTACTGGCGCTGGTGGGTGGTGCACCTGTGGGTGGAAGGTTTCTTCGAGGTGTTCGCCACCGCGGTCATCGCGTTCCTCTTCACGCGCCTCGGCCTGCTGCGCCCGGCGACCGCGACCGTCGCGGTGTTGTTCGCCACGATCGTGTTCCTGTCCGGCGGCGTGCTCGGCACGCTGCACCACCTCTACTTCACCGGCACCCCGACCGCGGTCCTGGCGCTGGGCGCGAGCTTCTCCGCGCTCGAGGTGGTGCCGCTGGCCTTCATCGGCTTCGAGGCCTATCACACTTACAAGTTAGGCCAGGCCACGCCGTGGATGCAGCGGTACAAGTGGCCGATCCTGTTCTTCACGGCGGTCGCGTTCTGGAACGTCGTGGGCGCGGGCTTGTTCGGCTTCCTGATCAATCCGCCGCTGCCGCTCTACTACATGCAGGGCCTGAACCTGACGCCGCTGCATGGTCACACCGCGTTGTTCGGGGTGTACGGGTTCCTCGGCATCGGGCTGATGCTGTTCTGCCTGCGCGGGCTGAAGCCGCACCTCGCCTGGAACGAGCGCGTGCTGAGGACGTCGTTCTGGTGCTTCAACATCGGGCTCGCGGGCATGGCGTTGTTCACGCTGCTGCCGATCGGCGTGTTGCAGCTCAACGCCGCGATCGATCACGGCTACTGGTACGCCCGCTCCGCGGACTTCATGCAGAAGCCCATCATCCACCTGCTCGTGTGGATGCGGGTACCGGGCGACGTGATCTTCAGCGCCGGTGCGCTGGCGCTGGCGTGGTTCGTGTTCCGCCTCTGGGTTCGACCGCGCCGTGCCGTGGAACCTGTGGGGCCGGGTAAAATCCCCGCCCGATGATCGAGTATTACCTGGAGATCAGGTGGGTTCACGTCGCCGCCGTCATCGCGAGTGGCTCGCTGTTCGCGATGCGCGGCGCGGCGCAACTGGCCGGCGCGGGCTGGACGATGGCCGCGCCGCTGCGCTACCTGAGCTACTCCATCGACACGGTGCTGCTCACGGCGGCGCTGATGCTCGTGACCATCCTGCACCAGTACCCGTTCGCGCAGGGGTGGCTCACGGTGAAGGTGTTGCTGCTCGTGGTGTACATCGTGCTCGGGTCCCTCGCGCTGAAGCGCGGCAGGACCCGCGCGGCGCGCGCCGGGTTCTACGTCGCCGCCCTCGCGGTCTATCTATTCATCGCGAGCGTCGCGCGGGCACACCATCCGGCGGGCGTGTTCACCTGGATCGGCGGCTGACGCACCGCGGCGGCGCAGCCGGCGGGTCGCGGCGCCCGCCTACGCAAGATCGGTCTCCAATTCCGGTGGGCGACGCGGTAGGCTAGGCGCGCATGGCCGCCGCCGCACCCGATCCGACCCTCGACGCCGACTACCTCGACCGTCTGCACGGCTGGTGGCGCGCGGCTAACTATCTCGCCGCGGGCCAGATCTACCTGCTCGACAACCCGCTGCTGCGCGAGCCGCTGACGCTCGCGCACGTCAAGCCGCGGCTGCTCGGCCACTGGGGCACGACGCCGGGTCTCAATTTCATCTACGCCCACCTGAATCGCGTCATCGGCAAGTACGGGCTGAACGCCATCTATGTCGCCGGCCCCGGACACGGCGGACCGGCGCTGGTCGCGAACGTCTATCTCGAAGGCACGTGGTCCGAGGTCTATCCGGACGTCACCGAGGACGCCGAAGGGCTGCGCAGGCTGGTGCGGCAGTTCTCGTTCCCGGGCGGCATCCCGAGCCACGTCGCGCCGGAAGTCCCCGGCTCGATCCACGAAGGCGGCGAGCTCGGATATTCACTGTCCCACGCGTACGGCGCCGCGTTCGACAACCCCGAGTTGCTCGTGGCCTGCGTCGTCGGCGATGGCGAAGCCGAGACCGGCCCGCTCGCGACCAGCTGGCATTCCAACAAGTTCCTGAACCCCGCGCGCGACGGCGCGGTGTTGCCGATCCTGCATCTGAACGGCGCCAAGATCGCGGGCCCCACGGTGCTCGCACGCATCCCGCGCGCGGAGCTCACCGAGCTCATGCGTGGCTACGGACACGAGCCGTTCTACGTGCAGGACCAAGGGGACTTCGCCGCGACGCATCGGCTCATGGCCGTGACGATGGACCAGGTCACCGAGCGCATTCGCGAGATCCAGCGGATTTCGCGCGGCGGCGGTCGCGACTGGCCGCGCTGGCCGATGATCGTGCTCGACACGCCCAAGGGCTGGACAGGTCCGAAGGAAGTGGATGGCGTCCCGGTCGAAGGCACGTGGCGCTCGCACCAGGTGCCGCTCGCGAAACTCGCGGAGAAACCCGACCACCTGCGCCAGCTCGAATCCTGGCTGCGCAGCTACAAACCCGAGGAGCTGTTCACGCCGGAAGGCCGGCTGAAAGCCGAGCTGCGCGCGCTCGCGCCCCGGGGCGCGAAGCGCATGAGCGCGAACCCGCACGCGAACGGCGGCCTGCTGCTGCGCGACCTCGACCTGCCCGACTTCCGCGATTTCGCGGTGAACGTGCCCGCACCCGGCGCGGTGCGCGCAGAGGCCACGCGCGAACAGGGCAAGTACCTGCGCGAGGTGATGAAACGCAATCTCGATGCGAGGAACTTCCGGCTGTTCGCGCCCGACGAGTTCACGTCCAACCGCTGGGACGCGGTGCTCGAGGTGACCACACGCATGTCGATGGCGGAAGTCCACGAGACCGACACCAAAGTCTCGCACGACGGTCGCGTGCTCGAGATGCTGAGCGAGCACCAGTGCCAGGGCTGGCTCGAGGGTTACCTGCTCACCGGCCGGCACGGGTTCTTCAGCTGCTACGAAGCCTTCGTGCACATCGTCGATTCGATGTTCAACCAGCACGCCAAGTGGCTCAAGGTGTGCAACCAGATCCCGTGGCGCAAGCCCATCGCCTCGCTCAACTACCTGCTGACCTCGCACGTCTGGCGGCAGGATCACAACGGCTTCAGCCACCAGGACCCCGGCTTCATCGACCACGTGGTCAACAAGAAGGCGGAGATCATCCGGGTCTATCTACCGCCGGACGCGAACACGCTGCTCTCCGTCACTGACCACTGCCTGCGCAGCCGCGACTACGTCAACGTCATCGTCGCGGGCAAGCAGCCGCAGGAGCAGTGGCTCGCGATGGACGATGCGATCGCGCACTGCGAGCGCGGTATCGGCGAATGGACCTGGGCCGGTTCGGGCGGAGAACCCGAGGCCGTGCTGGCCTGCGCGGGCGACGTGCCGACGCTGGAGACCCTCGCCGCCGTGACACTGCTGCGCGAGTGGGTGCCGGACATCAGACTACGCGTGGTCAACGTCGTCGACCTCATGACGCTGCAGTCTCCCCGGCAGCACCCCCACGGCCTCATGAACGAGGACTTCGACGCGTTGTTCACGAGGAACAAGCCGGTGGTGTTCGCATACCACGGCTATCCGTGGCTCATCCACCGCCTCACCTACGACCGCACCAACCACGACAATTTCCACGTGCACGGCTACAAGGAAGAAGGGACGACGACCACGCCCTTCGACATGACCGTGCGCAACGAGCTCGACCGCTTTCACCTGGCGCAGGCGGTGTTCAACCGCGTGCCGCGGCTGGCGTCGCAGGCGCCGGCGCTGCGCGAACGGGTCGCGGACCTGCTGCGCCGGCACGGCGAATACATCCGCGCACACGGCGAGGACATGCCGGAGATCCGCGACTGGAAATGGCGCCCCTAGCTACGCCGGGCTAGATCAGGATCTCACCCGTCATGCCGCGCTCGATGCCCGCGGCGTTGGCTTCGTCCGTGTCGAGATGCAGTTCGAGCGAGAAATCGGGCGAGACGCGCACCGCCACGTCGTTGAAGGTGAGATCGCGGCCATCGCTGTCGATGCGCACGGCGACGTTCGCATGGTCGGCCAGCCCGAGTCGGGCCGCGTCGGCGGTGCTCATGTGGATGTGCCGGCGCGCGCACACCACGCCACGCTCGAGTTTCACCCTGCCGTTCGGGCCTTCGAGCGTGATGCCCGGGGTGTTCGCGAGATCACCCGAGATGCGCACGGGCGCGTCGATGCCGAGCACGAACTCGTCGCTGCGCGAGATCTCGATCTGGTCCTGCGCGCGCGGCGGGCCCATGACGCGCACGTTTTCGATACGTCCGCGCGGGCCGACCAGCGTGACCGTCTCCTGCGCCGAGAACTGGCCCCGCTGCGAGAGATCGACGCGCGGCTTGAGCGCGTAACCCGCGCCGAACAATTTCTCGACGGATGCGGGCGACAGGTGCGCATGGCGCGCCGAGATGCCGATGGGCACGCGGCGGTCCGTGTCACGCTTCGGCGACTCGAGAAGCGCCGCGGCCGCGCACGCCATGGCCGCCTCCTCGTCGGCACGCACGACCAACAACGCGACCCGGCTGCCTTCGTCCGAGATCGGGACCACGGGCCGCGAGGCATCCGGCCGAGCGTCGGCGTTGCGGTCGTCGTCGAGCCGCGCACCGAGGAACTCCAGCCGCTGCAGCACGCGGTTGCGCACCAGTGCGCTGTTCTCACCGATGCCGCCCGTGAATGCGATCGCGTCGACGCCGCCCATGATGGCCGCATACGCGCCGATGTACTTGCGCACGCGGTGCGAGTAGATAGCCAGCGCGCGCCGGCAGGTCTCGTCGCCGGCGGCGGCGCGGTCCTCGATGTCGCGCATGTCGTGGGATCCGGCGAGACCCTGCAGCCCGGACTCGCGGTTCAACACCTCATCGAGGCGCGCCGCGTCGATGCCGGGAGAACGCAACAGGTGCAGCAACACGCCCGGATCGACGTCACCGCCGCGCGTACCCATCACGAGGCCTTCGAGCGGCGTCATGCCCATGCTGGTTTCCACGCTTCGGCCGTACTCGATGGCCGTGACGCTCGCGCCATTGCCGAGATGACAGGACACGATGCGCAACTCCTGCGGCAGTCGGCCGAGAAAGCGCGCCGCCGCATGCATGACGTGTTCGTGGTTGATGCCGTGGAATCCGAAACGGCGCACGCCGTGTTGCCCGGCAAGTTCGCGTGGCAGCGCGTATTCACGCGCGCGCGGTGGCAAGGTCGCGTGGAAAGAGGTGTCGAACACCGCGATGTGCGGCATGGCGAGCCTCGTACGCGCAAGCTTCAGCGCGGCGAGCGCGGGCGGGTTGTGCAGCGGCGCCAGCGCGTTCAACGACTCCATGCGCGCGAGCACGTCGTCCGTGACCTGCACCGGCGCCGCGAACTCCACCCCACCATGCACGACGCGATGCGCGACGGCCTCGGGTTGTTTGTCCGCCGCGACTTCCCTCGCCAGCTTGTCGAGCACCTGCGCCATGGCATCCGCATGGCCAGCCGCCTGCAGCCGCTCGACGCGCGCGTCGAACAGCGTCGTCCCGGCGGCGCTGTCGATCAGCGCACACTTGAGAGAAGAGCTGCCGCAGTTGATGGAAAGGATGCGCATGGTTAGACCCGGCCATGCTGCCGCGCCCCGCGCGCATACGCAACACTACGTACTCGAATACGCCCTTCGTGCGCAGTGTTGCTGATCCCCGCCACGCCTGATCTGCATCAATGTGTCTCCCGCGCCGCGGCCTCACCATTACCGCAGGCAAATAAAAGGGAACGAAGATGAACAAGTGGCTTGTTATCGTGATGGCGGCGCTGCTCGCCTCCTGTGGCGGCGCTCCGGATTCAACGAAGGCCGAGACGGGTGGTTCGCGCAAGGGCGACTTCGGTCCGCCGCAGGGCGAGCCGATTCATGCCGTGCTCACGAGCCCGCCGCACGTGCCACCGGCGACGAACCGCAAGCAGCCCGCGAAAGTCATCGTCGAGCTCGAAGTGGTCGAAGTCGACAAGGAAATCGCCGAAGGCGTGACCTACACGTTCTGGACCTTCGGCGGCACGGTGCCCGGCAGCTTCATCCGCGTGCGCCAGGGCGACACCGTCGAGTTCCATCTCAAGAATCACCCCAGCAGCAAGATGCCTCACAACATCGACCTGCATGGTGTCACCGGTCCCGGCGGCGGCGCGGCCTCCAGCTTCACGGCGCCGGGCCATCGCACGCAGTTCACGTTCAAGGCGCTGAACCAGGGCATCTACGTCTATCACTGCGCGACCGCACCGGTGGGCATGCACGTCGCGAACGGCATGTACGGGCTGATCCTCGTCGAGCCGCCCGAAGGACTGCCGCCGGTCGACGCCGAGTACTACGTGATGCAGGGCGACTTCTACACGGTCGGCAAGTACCGCGAGAAAGGCCATCAGCCCTTCGACATGCAGAAGGCGATCGACGAAAACGCGACCTACGTATTGTTCAACGGCTCGGAGTCCGCACTCACGGGTCCCAATGCGCTCAAGGCGCTGACCAACCAGAACGTGCGCCTGTACGTCGGCAACGGCGGACCGAATCTCGCGTCCAGCTTCCACGTGATCGGCGAGATCTTCGACCGGGTGCAGTACGAAGGCGGCACGCGCGTACAGGAGAACGTCCAGACCACGCTGATCCCGCCCGGCGGCGCGGCCATCGTCGAATTCCACACGGAGGTGCCGGGCAACTACGTGCTGGTCGATCACGCGATCTTCCGCGCGTTCAACAAGGGCGCGCTGGCGTTGATGGAAGTCTCCGGCGAGGAACGGCCCGAGATCTACTCCGGCAAGCAGGTCGACGAGATGTACGTCGGCGACAAACTCGTGAGCGCGGCGCCCGTGGCGGCCGCGGTCGCGGCGGGCGCGGCCGGCACGTTGACGCTCGAGCAGCAGGCGAAGGCCGGCGAGGTGCTATTCAAGGGCACCTGCTCCGCCTGCCACCAGGACCAGGGCCAGGGTATTCCGGGCGTGTTCCCGCCGCTCGCGAACTCCGACTACCTGATGGCGGACCACAAGCGCGCGATCGGGATCGTGCTCAACGGCCTGTCCGGCAAGATCAAGGTCAACGGCCAGGAGTACGACTCCGTGATGCCGCCGATGAGCCAGCTCAACGACGACGAGATCGCGAACATCCTCACCTTCGCGATGAACAGCTGGGGCAACGAGAATGGCGCGATCACGGCGGAACAGGTGAAGGAAGTGCGCGCGACCACCAAGCGTACCGAGGGCGCGGCGCACTGAGGGCGCGAACATGAAGTCGCAGCGTTTGTGGAAGTGGGTGTATGGCGCCGCCATCGCGATCCTGATGATTCAGATCGTCTCGGCGCAGGCGAGCCTGCCGGGCGGGAAGTTCACGACGGTGCTGCCGCCCGCGCCCGAGGTGAAGACGGTCGACGTCGCGCCGTTCAAGTTGGATCGCGCGCTGGTCACGAACGCGGAATTCGCGCGGTTCGTGAAGGCGCATCCCGACTGGAGCCGCGACCGGGTCAAACGCCTGTTCGCCGACGACAAGTATCTCGCGCACTGGGAGTCGGCCGCGCAGCCCGGCGCGAACATCGCCAACCAGCCGGTGACGCAGGTGAGCTGGTTCGCGGCCAACGCCTACTGCGAGGCGCGCGGCGCGCGCCTGCCCGGCTGGTACGAGTGGGAGTTCGCGGCGGCCGCGAGCGATGCGGCGCCCGATGCACGCGACGATCCCGCCTGGCGGCAGCGCATCCTCGACTGGTATTCGCGTTCGGCGCGCGGCGCGCTGCCGCCCGCCGGCGCCTCGCCAGCCAACTATTACGGCGTGCGCGACCTGCATGGCATCGCCTGGGAATGGGTCGAGGACGCCGGCAGCCTGCTCGTGAGCGACGATGGCCGCGAGCAGGGCGACGGCAGCAACCGCTTTTGCGGCGTCGGCGCCGCGAGTTTCGAGCAGAAGGAGAACTACGCGATGCTGATGCGGATCGCCATGTTGTCGAGCATGAAGGCGGCGTACACGTCGTCCTCGATGTCGTTCCGCTGTGCCTCGGGGGTGCGGCCGTGAGCCGGCTCGTGCGGGCCGCGGCCGCCGCGGTCGCGCTGCTCACAGTCTCCGGATGGGCGGGCGCCGACCCCGCGCCCCCGGCCTCCATCTACGACCTCGACGCGCCGCTGCGCTCCCAGGACGGGCGCGCGATCGGGCTCGACGTGCATCGTGGCCATCCCGTCATGATCACCATGTTCTATGGCGGCTGTCCGATGGCCTGCCCGCTCATCATCGAAACGCTGCGCGCGGTCGAGCGCGATCTTGATGCGAAGCAGCGCGCCAACCTGCGCGTGCTGATGATTTCGATCGACCCACGGCGCGATACGCCCGAGGCGCTGGCCGAGCTCGCGAAGACCCGGCGGATCGACACCACGCGCTGGACCCTGGCGCACGCGAACGAGACGGACGTGCGCAAGATCGCCGCGACGCTCGGCATCCAGTACCGCCAATTGCCTGATGGCGAGTTCAGCCACGCGTCGATCATCACGGTGCTGAACGAGCGCGGCGAGATCGTGACGCAGAGCGCCGAACTCGGCCGCGCGGATCCGCGATTGCTCGGAGCGCTGCGATAGCGTAAAGACGCTGTAGTAAGGAGGTACGGCCCCATGCCCAACCGTCGTGTCCTGTTCGCGGTGCGCGATCCCGCGACCGCATCCCGCGCAAGTCTCGCGAAGGCCATCCAGGTGGCCCGCGGGCTCGGTGCGTCGCTCGAACTGTTCCACGTGCTGACCGATACGCTGATCATCGACCTGTCGCGCTTCGAACACGACGCGGCGGACTCGCTGCGCGAGCGCGTCGAACGCGAGGCGCGCGCACCGCTGGGGCGCATGTGCGCGATCGCGCGCAAACACGGCGTCGACGCGGAATGCACGGTGGAATGGAACTACCCGCCACACGAGGCCATCGCGCGCCGCGCCGAGGCGATCTGCGCGGAGCTCATCGTCGCGGATCGGCACCAGGGCGCGCGCGCGTTCTTCATCACGCAGACCGACTTCGAGCTGCTGCGCATCAGCCCGGTGCCGGTGCTGTTGCTCAAGAACACGAAGCCCTATCGCCGGCCGCGCGTGATCGCCGCGGTCGATCCTTCACACGCGCACGCGAAGACCGCGAAGCTCGACTCGCATATCCTGTCGGCCGCCGAGCGGCTGGCGAACGGGCTGCGCGGCAGCCTGCACATCGCGCATGCGAATTACCCGTCGATCGTCGGCCAGAACGTCGACGCTACCGCCGTGCAGGCGGCGACCCAATGGACCGTGCCGAGTTTCGCGGAGCTCCAGGAACAGGGTCGCCAGGCCTTCGAGGAATTCCTCGCCGGCGTCGAGGTGCCACGCAGGCGCACGCACCTACTCGAAGGAAGTCCCACGAAGGTGATCCCGAAACTCGCGAAGGAGCTTAAGGCGGGCATCGTGGTCATGGGCGCCGTCTCGCGCTCGGGACTCGAACGCGTGTTCATCGGCAACACGGCGGAGCGTGTATTGAACTCGCTGCCCTGCGACGTGCTCGTCGTGCACGCCGTCAGCCGCCCGTCACCGTGCTGAGTGGGTGCTGCTGAGTGGGGACAGATTTATTTATCGACGATGACTTTTATCGTCGGTAAATAAATCTGTCCCCACTTCATCGTCGTCGAGGATCGAGCTGCCTTGCTCCTCGAGATCCTCGTACTGGCCCGAATCGATCGCCCAGAACAGCGCCCAGACCGCGAGCGCGAACACGCCGAGGCCGAGCACGACGAGCAGATAGCTGATGCTCATGGTTCTTCTCCCGCGAGGCGGCGGGCATTGAGCACCACGCCCAGCGACGACAGCGACATGCCGAGCGCCGCGAGCCAGGGCGACACGAGCCCCAGCGCCGCCGCGGGCACGGCCGCCAGGTTGTAGGCCAGCGACCAGCCGAGATTCTGCCGCACCACGCGCAATGCGCGGCGCGCCGCGGCCACGGCGCGCGGCAGCACGGAGAGGTCGTCGTGCACGAGCAGCAGGTCCGCCGCGGAC
>JAEZCR010000123.1 GCA_023433465.1 Pseudomonadota bacterium
ACTGTACGGCACGAGCGGGCATGAGATGCGCGTGCGATTCACGGTACCCGGGAATCGCAGCGCCTCTTACGACGTGAAGCCGGGTCAAATCTCCGTGTCCGGCGCGCTCGAATCGAACGGGTTGCGATACGCGGCGGTGGTGCGGGTTGTGAGCCCCTGCGGCACGCAGACGCCGGATGGCGATTCGCTGCGCATCGACACCACCTGCCCGGTGACCATCGTCCTCGCGGCGCGTACCAACTACCGCATGGAGTATCCCGGTTACCGCGATCCGTCCGCGGATCCGGTCGCGCTCGCGGAGCAGGACATGAAGGCGCTGGGACGGAACCAGTTCGGCAACATCGACGGCGAACACACGCGCGATCACCAGGCTCTGTACCGGCGCGTGCGCCTCACGCTCGGCGGCAAGGCGCCGCGAATTCCGACGGACAGGCTGCGCGCCGGCTATCCCAGCGGCGACGCCGCGGCCGATCGCGCTCTCGAGGAGCTGTATTTCAACTACGGCCGCTACCTGCTGATCGCCGCCTCGCGCGCGGGAGCGCTGCCCGCGAACCTGCAGGGAGTCTGGAACGACAAGGCCACGCCGCCGTGGAACGCGGACTACCACGTCAACATCAACCTGCAGATGAACTACTGGCCGGCCGAATCCTCGAACCTCGCGGAAACCGCGCTGCCGCTGTTCGATTTCGTGGAACACCTCGTGCTGCCCGGGCGGCTCGCCGCGGAACGCTACTTCGGCGCGAAGGGTTGGACGATGTTCCTCAATACCAACGCCTGGGGGTACGTCGGACCCATCGATTGGCCGACCGCGTTCTGGCAGCCGGAGGCGTCCGCCTGGCTCGCGCAGCATTTCTACGAGCACTACCGATTCGGCGGCGACGTGGAATTCCTGAAGAAACGCGCCTGGCCGGTGATGAAAGGCGCGGCGGAGTTCTGGCTCGATGCGCTCGTGACGGATCCACGCGACGGGACGCTGGTGGTGTCGCCTAGCTACTCTCCGGAACACGGGCCGTTCACCGCCGGCGCGTCGATGCCGCAGCAGATCGTGGCCGACCTGTTCGAGAACACGGCCGCCGCGGCGGAAATCGTGGGGGACAAGGCATTCGGCAAACGGGTCGGCGATGCGCTCGCGAAGCTCGACCGCGGACTACGGGTCGGCAAGTGGGGGCAGCTGCAGGAATGGAAGGCCGACCTCGACGATCCGAAGAGCGATCACCGCCACGTGTCGCACCTGTTTGCGCTGCATCCGGGCAAGGCGATCGATCCGGCGAAAAGCCCCGAGCTCGCCGGCGCGGCCCGCGCCACGCTCGACGCGCGAGGCGATGCGAGCACGGGCTGGAGTCGCGCGTGGAAGATCAACTTCTGGGCGCGGCTGCGCGACGGCGATCGCGCACACAAACTACTCGCGGGACTGCTGCGCGACAGTACGCTGCCCAACCTCTGGGATACGCATCCGCCGTTCCAGATCGACGGAAATTTCGGCGCGACGGCGGGCATCGTCGAGATGCTGCTGCAGAGCCAGAACGACGAAATCGTCGTGCTGCCGGCGATTCCCGCGGCCTGGAAGGCCGGGAGCGTGACCGGACTGCGCGCGCGCGGCGGCGTCACGGTGGACATCACCTGGGACGAATGCGGCGCGAGCCGGATCGCGCTCACGACCGGCCTCGCAGGGCCGCTGGCGCTGAGATCGAGGCTGTTCGCAGGCGCGTTCGACGGCCCCAGGGTGGCGGGCTCGGCCGAGCGGCGCACGTTGAATGCGAGGCGAGGCGGCGAGTACGTGTTCACGCGTGCGGCCGGCGCCGCGTGCGCCCTGCGCTGACGGTTGGGCAGGAGCCGCGACAACGGCTACGCTAGCTATCCATGAACCCCTATGTCATTCCCTGGATGGACGACGACCTCGAAGTGTTTCGCGACACGGTCGTCCGCTTCGTCGAATCCGAGATGGTTCCGAACGATGCCCGCTGGCGCGAGCAGCACCACGTCGACCGCGAGACCTGGCGCAAGGCCGGTGAGACGGGTCTGCTGCTGCTCGACGTGCCGGCCGAATACGGCGGTGGCGGTGGCGACTTCCGTCACGAAGCGGTGATGTACACGGAGCTCGGGCGCCGCGCGCTCGGCGCGTTCGGCCAGGGCGTGCACAGCATGTGCGCGCACTACGTGCTCAATCACGGCACCGAGGAGCAGAAGCAACGCTGGCTGCCGCGTATGGCCGCGGGTGAACTCATCGGCGCGATCTGCATGACGGAGCCCGGCACGGGATCCGATCTCAAGGGTATCCGCACGCGCGCGACGAAGCAGGGCGATCACTATGTCGTCGACGGCGGCAAGACCTTCATCACGAACGGTTTCCTCGCCGGGCTGCTCATGCTCGTGGTGCGCACCGATCCGGATCGCAACAAGGGTCTATCCATCCTGATGGTCGAGACGAAGGATCTCGCGGGTTACCGCGTCGGTCGCGTGCTCGACAAGATGGGGCAACACGGCCAGGACACCTCGGAGCTCTTCTTCGAAGGCGTGAAAGTGCCCGCGGACTGCCTGCTCGGCGGCGTCGAAGGCGAGGGCATGCATCAGCTCATGCACGATCTGCCGTACGAGCGCACGGTCATCGCCGTCGGCGCGGTGGGCGCGATGGAAGGCGGCATCGACGAGACATTGAAATACGTGCGCGAGCGCAAGACTTTCGGCAAGCCGGTGTGGGACTACCAGAACACGCGCTTCAAGCTGGCCGAGATCGCGAGCATCGCGCGCATCGCGCGCGTGTTTTCCGATCGGTGTGTCATGGATCTCGTCTCCGGCAAGCTCGACACCGAGACAGCCTCGATGGCCAAGTGGTGGATCACGGACATGCAGCAGCAGGTGCTCGACGAGTGCGTGCAACTGCACGGCGGCTACGGCTACATGAACGAATACCTCGTGTGCCGGCTGTTCGCCGACTCGCGCGTGCAGCGCATCTACGGCGGCACGAACGAGATCATGAAAGAGGTCATCGCGCG
>JAEZCR010000211.1 GCA_023433465.1 Pseudomonadota bacterium
TCCCACGGGCTGCCGTCGACATTGTGAAAGAACGGGAAGAAATTGGAATCGTAGAATGGCGCGTAGAGGACGACCTTGTCGCCTTCCGTATAGGCGTTGAACACGTTCATCATGCAGCGTTCGGGCCCCTTGAACCAGCGCAGGTCCCTGCCGTCGCCGCCGCGGCGCATGACGCCGAGCCAAGTCGGCAGCGTGGAATCCCACGAGAAATGCACGCGGCCGGCCTTCATCGCGGGCACGTCGGTGATCATCGGCACGACGAGAAAGGCGATGTGTTTCTGCGTCACGGCGAAGTCGTGGATCATTCCCACGTAGGGCACTTTTATGTAGGTCTCGTCTATCAACCTGCCCGCCTTGTCGATGGTGAACACTCCAACATCATCGGTGTTCTCGCCCCGCGCCTCGTATCCGAACGCGACCAGCTCGCCGCTTTCGGAGCAGATCTTCGGGTGCGCGGTGAACGTGAGGCTCGTGAGCTTTCCGCCGAACGTGTAGTAGTCGTCCGTCGTCTCGAGCGTGTCCGGGTCCATCGCGACCGGTGGACTATCTTCCTTGAGCGCGAACAGTTTGCCGTGGTGGAAGATCACGGCGGTGTTCGCGGTGCCGCGGCTCAGTCCGCGCACGCGCGGATCGTCGGAGTACGGATTGCGGTACGTGCCCATCAGCGCTTCGCGCGCCTCGGCCTGCGCCTTGTAGCGCTGCGTGCGCACGAAGCGGCTCCGGTAGTCGACGTGGCCATCCTTGAACCGGAACATGCCCACGTGACCTTCGCCGTCGAACGGGATGTTGGGCAGCTTCGGCGGGTACTGGAACTCCGGTCCCACGCGGTAGAACGTGCCCGTCAGATCCGCGGGTAGTTTGCCGACGACTTCGCAGTCGGACAGATCGATCTCGGCGCGAATGGGCGGGAAGGGCCCGCGGAACATGGGATCGGCGGAGAAGTCGGGCGCGGGAGTGCGAGTCATGGTCGGATCTCAGGCATGAAGTTCGCGGGCGCGCGCATAGGCTTCTCCATATGCGCGCAGTCCCTTCCAGAATATCCAAACCGCCAGCGGACCGAGCACGGCGTGCATGAGTGCGATCGAATAGCGGAGCTGGTTCGGATCGCCGAAAACGTAGGTCGTGATGCTGCTGACCAGGTTGGGCCCGAGCGCGCTGCCGATGGTGAACATGAACAGGAACGTGGCCGTGATCTTGGCGCGCATGTTGTTGGGAACGATGGCCTGGAACGCGGCGTTCTGCGGACCTGTGCCGATGCCGATGACGCTGGTGTTGAGCGCGGCGAGCACCAGCGCCACCCACGGATTTGGCACCAGCGCGAACGCGACGGCGAACGGAATGTGCGCGAGTGAGGCCCAGACCACGACCCGCTGATTGGCGTCCATGATGCCGCGCTTGGTGAGGCGCTCGGCCAGCCAGCCGCCGAACATCAGTCCCGCCGGCGCGAGCGCCAGCAGCAGCCAGCCCTGGTAAATGCCGAATTGCGCCGGGCCCCAGCCATGCGTGCGTTGATAGAAGGGCGCCATCCAGAATGAATGCCCGACGAGCGCCATGCAGTTGATCAGGAGGCCGAGATACATCGGCAGGAATGCGCGTGCATTGGCCCGCAGGTAGCGGACGACGTCGGCGTAAGTGACGCTCTTGCCCATCGGCGCGGTCGCGGAGCCGGCAATCGCGGGCCGACCGCGTCGTTTCGCCTCGTGGACCGTGAACAGGATCAGCAGGCCGAGCAGCAGGTCCGGTACCGCCATGATGAGGAACACCACCTGCCATGACCGCAGGGTCCCGACTACCGGCAGCGTGTACTCGGGCGTCGCGAGCGACTTCAGCAGGAATCCGCCGATGAGGTAGGAAAGGCCGACCGCGATCATGAAACCGATGTTCATGGTCGCCATCGCCTTCGGGAGCTTGGAAGGCGGGAACAGGTCCGCGAGTAGTGAGAAGGTCGCTGGCCCGTTGCCCGCGCCGCCCGCGCCGCCGAGCAGGCGCACGATGAGCAGGGCGCCCGCGGAGGCGACCAGCGCACTGCCGATGTTGCAGATCGCGAGGATCAGGAGACCGATGCCGATGATGAGCGTGCGGCTGAACCTGTCCGCCAGCGGACTGATCACGAGACTCGCGAATGCCAGCGTGAAGCTGCCGGCGAGCCCGAAGATGAACGCGACCTGCTGATCCGAAAGCTGCAGGTCGTGTTTGATCGGCTCGAGCATGAGCGCGACGACGAACTGATTGCCGAACAGCGTGAACACGGTGAGCCCGAAGATGCCCACCGCATACCAGGCTTTCGCGGCGGAGGGCCAGGGCTCGCTACTCGCGGCGCCGACCGCTGCGGCATCGATAGATGGCACGACTCGAGCTTCTGTCATGGACTCCAACCCCTCCCCATCCATCGTAACCACAAGCGCTCGCCGCGAGTGTGCGCTCGCAATCGAGTTTTCGTTCGCGAATGCCACACATCCACACAAGCGATTTTTGTCGGCCCGGTGCGACCGCTAACGTGCGCACGAATCCGGAAATGCCGCGTCCGCGGCTGAGGGCGATGGATGAGTGTGGCAACGAATACGGTGAGGAATGTGACGGAAACGATGTCTCGCGCACGACGCCTCAGTGAATTCGTCGCCGCGGGATCCACCGAGGTCACGACTCACGACGAAAAGCTTCTCGAGGAATTCGCGTCGCTGCTGCCGCCGGCGTACACCGTTTACGTTGCGCATACGCCGAAGGCACAGATCGAGGACGTCGTGCGCATCGCGCTGCGGCTCAAGGCGCTCGGCCTTCGTCCTTCGCCACACATCGTCGCGCGGCGCGTGACGGCGATTTCGCGGTTGCGCGCTGCGCTCGCGGAGCTCGGCGGGGCCGGCATCGACCAGGTCCTGCTGATCGCCGGCGATCGCGCCGTTCCGGAGGGTGCATTCACGAGCACGCTCGAGCTGCTCGATTCGCGCGCCACCCTGGATGCGGGGATCATGAAGATCGGCGTCGCGGGCCATCCCGAAGGACACCCCTCGGTTTCCGATGCCGTGCTTTTCGATGCGCTCGTGCGCAAGCAGGCCTTCGCCGAACGAAATGGCATCCAGATGCACATCGCGACCCAGTTCGGTTTCGATACCGGGACCCTCGGTCGATGGGAACGGGAGCTCAGAGCCGCGGGCGTCCGTCTGCCCATCCATGCCGGCGTGGCCGGCCCGACCCCGCTCAGCAAGCTCCTCAAATACGCCCTGCATTGCGGGGTGGGGGCCTCCCTCAAGGCGGTGGCTGGAAATTCCTTATCTGCCAGCCGGTTACCGCACCTTGTGACGAAAGCCGACGAAATGCTGATCGGGGTTCACGCCGCCAAGCATCTCAATCCCGATTCGCGTATCTTTGCGCCCCATTTCTTCGCGTTCGGCGGCATTCTCGAGACCGCTCGCTGGTTACGCGCAGTGATCGAGGGCTCCTTCGAGCTGGATACAGCCGGAAGGGGGTTTTCCATAACGAACTGAGATTGGCATGTCCGGTAAAGAGCCCGGTAAAGAAAAGAGTGCACTCATCTGCGGATCGGTTGCCTACGACACCATCATGGTGTTCCCGGACCGCTTCCGAACCCACATCCTCCCGGACAAGCTGCACATGCTCAATGTGGCCTTCCTCGTGCCGCAGATGCGGCGCGAGTTCGGCGGCTGCGCGGGCAACATCGCCTACAACCTCGGATTGCTCGGCGAGCGCGGCTACCCGATGGGTGGCGTCGGTACCGACTTCGGGCCGTACCGCGAGTGGATGAAGAAGGTCGGCATGTCCGAGAAGTATCTCGTGACGATTCCCGAAGAGCATTGCGCGCAGGCCTTCATCACCACCGACCTCGACGACAACCAGATCACCGCGGTCCATCCGGGCGCGATGAACCATTCGTGGAAGATCAAGGTTCCCGCGAATGACGACATATCCATTGGTGTCATCGCCCCGGACAGCCGCGAGGGCATGCTGCAGCATGCCGAGCAGTTCAAGGCGGCCAACATTCCCTTCATCTTCGACCCGGGCCAGGCGATGCCGCTGTTCTCGGGCGACGATTTCCGCCGCTTCATCACGATGGCCGACTGGCTCGCGGTGAACGACTACGAGTGGCACCTGTTGCAGGAGCGCACGGGCTGGTCGGCCGCGGACTGCGTCAAACACGTGAAGGCGTTGATCATTACGCGCGGAGCGGAAGGGTCCGTGATCCACGCGAACGGCAAGGTGCACCACATCCCGTGCGCGAAGGCGCGCGAGGTGGTGGATCCGACGGGCTGCGGCGACGCGTATCGCGCCGGGCTCATCCACGGCATCCTGCGCGGGCTCGATTGGGAAACCACGGGGCGCATCGCGTCGCTCATGGGCGCAATCAAGATCGCCGTGCGCGGCACGCAGAATCACACGTTCACCCGCGCGGAGTTCGCGCAGGCGTACGCGGAGGCCTTTGGTGAGCCTCTGCGCGCGGCAAGCTGAATTCGAAAGTAGAGAGGATCGTATGTCGAACAGTTTTCTTTTCACGTCGGAGTCGGTTTCGGAAGGACATCCGGACAAGGTCTCCGACCAGATCTCCGATGCGGTGCTCGACGCCATCCTGGCGCAGGACAAGTACTCGCGCGTGGCCGCGGAGACGCTGTGCAATACCGGCCTGGTCGTGATGGCAGGCGAGATCACCACCAATGCCGTGGTGGATTTCCAGCAGATCGCGCGCGAGACGATCAAGAACATCGGTTACGACAACACCGACTACGGCATCGACTACAAGGGCTGCGCCGTGCTCGTGGCGTATGACAAGCAGTCACCCGACATCGCGCAGGGCGTGGACGAAGGCAAGGGCCTGAACCTCGAGCAAGGCGCTGGCGACCAGGGCCTGATGTTCGGCTACGCGTGCACCGAGACCGAGGGTCTCATGCCGCTGCCTATCTACCTCTCGCACAAGCTGGTCCAGAAGCAGGCCGAGCTGCGCAAGAACGGCAAGCTCAAGTGGCTGCGCCCGGACGCGAAGTCGCAGGTCACGGTGAAGTACGTCGACGGCAAGCCCGCCGAGATCGACACCGTCGTCCTGTCGACCCAGCATCACCCGGGCGCGGAGCACAAGCATATCGAGCAGGCGGTGATCGAGGAGATCATCAAGCCGGTGCTCGCGGGCCAGACGCTCGCGAAGGGCATCAAGTATCTCGTGAACCCGACCGGGCGCTTCGTCGTCGGTGGGCCGCAGGGCGATTGCGGCCTCACGGGCCGCAAGATCATCGTCGACACGTACGGCGGCGCGGCGCCGCACGGTGGCGGCGCGTTCTCGGGCAAGGATCCCTCGAAGGTGGACCGCTCGGCCGCGTACGCGGCGCGTTACGTGGCGAAGAACATCGTCGCGGCGGGTCTCGCCAGCAAGTGCCAGGTGCAGATCTCGTATGCGATCGGTGTCGCGCAGCCCACGTC
>JAEZCR010000001.1 GCA_023433465.1 Pseudomonadota bacterium
CCGCCCAGGCGGGCGGCGGTGCGCCGGCGGGCGAAGCCGGTGGTGCGAGCGCGTCGACCGGCAAGTCGAACGACGATGCGGTCGACGCCGAATTCGAGGAAGTGAAAGACAAGAAACAGGCGTCCTGATCGGACGCCTGTCCTTGAAGGAGTGAGTCCTCGGGAGGGGACGACGCCTCATGTCGAAACAAGACTATTACAAGGTGCTCGATCTGCCGCGCACCGCGACCGAGGCTGAGGTCAAGAAAGCCTACCGTCGGCTTGCGATGAAATATCACCCGGACCGCAACCCGGGTGACAAGGATGCCGAGGAGAATTTCAAAGAGGCCAAGGAGGCCTACGAAGTTCTCTCCGACACCGACAAACGCGCGATCTACGATCAGCACGGCCACGCGGGCATCGACGCCTCGCGGCAGGGCGGCGGCCGTGGCGGTTTCCACGGCGCCGACGCCTTCGGCGAAATGTTCGGCGAGATGTTCGGCGACATCTTCGGCGGTGGGCGTCGCGGCGGTGGCCGCTCGCAGGTTTTCCGCGGTGCGGATCTCAAGTACGAGCTCGAGGTCGACCTCTCCCAGGCCGTGTTCGGCCACTCGGTCGAGATCGACGTCGCGAAGCTCACCGAGTGCGACACCTGCGGTGGCAGCGGCGCGGCGAAGGGTCACAAGCCCGTGACGTGCGAGACCTGCAACGGCGTCGGCCAGGTGCGCATTTCGCAGGGCTTCTTCCAGCTTCAGCAGCCGTGCCCGAAGTGCCGCGGCGCCGGCACCATCATCAAGAATCCCTGCGACAGCTGCCTCGGCCAGGGGCGCGTTCGCCGGAGCAAACGTCTCGCGGTGAAGATTCCCGCGGGTGTCGACACGGGCGATCGCATTCGCCTGTCGGGCGAGGGTGAGTCGGGACGAAACGGCGGACCGCCGGGCGACCTGTACGTCGAAGTCCACGTGCGCGAGCACGAAATCTTCGAGCGCGACGGCGAGCATCTGTCATGCGAGGTTCCGGTGAGTTTCGCGACCGCCGTGCTGGGTGGCGCGGTCGAGGTGCCGACGCTCGATGGCCACGTATCCCTCAAGATTCCGGCCGAGACACAGTCCGGGCGCGTTTTCCGACTGCGCGACAAGGGCGTGAAGCCCGTGCGTGGCGGCGCGCGCGGCGACCTGTTCTGCCGCGTGGTGGTCGAGACTCCCGTCAATCTGAACGCCGACCAGCGCGACCTGTTGCGCAGGTTCGACGAATCGCTCAGGAAAGACGCTCACAAGCACGCGCCGCGCGGCGAGAGCTTCTTCGAGGGCGTCAAGCGCTTCTTTTCGAGCGAGCCTAGCTAACGCGTCAGAACGCGGCGTGGGCCGCGAAGGCGGCGTCTTCGTCCAGCTCGGTCATCAGGGGCGCGTCGTCGCGGAAGGTCAACACCGCCGGCTCGACGAGATACGGTTCGCCGCCATCCACCTGCACGCTCCTGAGCAGGGCGTCGGCCTCGGCGGTGTCGCTCACCAGTCCAAACAGATCCCCGGCCGCGGCATTGTCGCCGGACGCAGAATCGGCGCGGGCCTCGCCGCACCCTGGCAGAGTGGTGCCGACGAACAGGACGCAGATGCTGATCAACACCACCACCCAGTTGATTGGACGCCTCATGACCTATCCCCTCCGTCGTTTGCTTTTGGGGAGTGTCGGAGCCGGGCCGGCGGGCGTCTGTCGCGACGTTGAGGAAAATCGTCAGAAACTGTATCGGGCCACGCGGGTACACTTTTTCACACTCTCCGCGATGCATTGAGCGATGCTTCGCTCCGCGATGTGTGCGCACGACAACATGCTCGGAAAGACCTTGAAATTCGCGGCCTTGTGGGTGGCCGGAACGGTTGCGCACGGGCAGACGGCGGACCTCGTCGAGCCGCCCGCCGCGCCGCCCGCACCCGCAATCGCCTCTTCTCCGGTCTCACCGGCGGGACCACCTTCCGCGCCACTGATGGTTGAGCCTCCCGAGAGACGCTGGCGATTGGGCGCGGCGCTGGGTTACGGCGTCCGTTCCAATCCGCTGATCCAGTCCGATGACATCCCCGTCATCGTCGACCTCGATTTCGGGTGGTTCGGGAAGCGCTGGTTCATCGACAACGGCGACGTCGGCTTCACGCTCTTCAACGACGACCATTCGACCACGAGCCTCGTGGCGCGGCTGAACAGCGACCGCGTGTTCTTCGGGAAAACCAACACGCGCTACGTGAATTTCACGTACGCGGGACGCGGCGTGACCGTCGCCTTTTCGCCGCCTGATCCGTCCGCGCCCGGCGCGATCGACGTGCAGCCCGTCGAGGTGAAGCCGCCGGATCGCGACTACGCCATCGAAGTCGGCGTCGAGACGCTGATCGACGGCGAGTGGGGTTCCACCACGCTGCGCGCATTCCACGACGTCAGCGGCACGCATGAAGGTTACGAACTGTCCGCGGATTTCTCCCGGCGCTGGACGGCCGGCCGCTTCTCGATCGCGCCGATGGTGGGCGTTGCGTACAAGAGCGCCCGTCTGAACGACTACTACTGGGGCGTGAACGCCAGCGAGTCCAACGTCGCGTTGCCGCAGTACAGCGCCGGCGCCGGCTTCGCCTTCCAGGGCGGCGCACTCGCTAACTACTACATCTCCCGCAACCTGCGCCTGGCCGTATCACTCAACTACGAGAGGCTTCCCGACTCCGTCGCGAGGAGCCCGCTCGCCGAAGACGACTATGTCCTGGCATATTTCTCCGGACTCGCCTGGACGTTCTGAACCGATGCGAACCATTGCTTACCTGCTCATCGCCTGTTGCCTGGCCGCAATGTTTCCGGCGGCCGCCGCCGATTCGCCGGCGGTGCGTCTCATCGTCAAACCGCTGCTGTGCGTGACCGATCGCGACGCGCCCGTGTGCACGATGACCTTCAACATCCGCTGGAAGGGCGAGACGCCGGCCGACTACTGCCTCAATGACAGCGCGTTGGCCGCGCCGATGCGTTGCTGGGCGAGCGCGCTTTCGGGCAACCATGCGCAACGCCGCGAAGTGAGCGAGGCCTTCGCCTACTGGCTCGGAGTGCCGGGTAGCGCCGAACGGGTGGCGGAGGTGAAAATCGAGGTGCTGCGGCTGGACTCCGCCGACCGGCGGCGCGAGCGGCGCACGCGGCATGTGTGGGACGTCCTGTGAGCGCTTCGAACGTCGACATCCTGCTCGTCGAAGACGATGGGCGCCTCGCCGAACTGACGGCTACCTACCTGGGGCAGAACGGGTTACGCGTCTGCGTGGAAGGTCGTGGGGATCGCGCCCTGCAGCGGTTCGCGCAGGAGCGTCCACGGCTGGTCCTGCTCGATCTGCTGCTGCCCGGCCTCGACGGACTTTCGATCTGCCGCGAGATGCGCCGCACGCACGACGTGCCGATCCTGATCCTCACCGCGAAGGACACCGAGTTCGATCACGTGATCGGTCTCGAATCCGGCGCGGACGACTACGTGATGAAACCGGTGGAGCCCATGGTGCTGCTGGCGCGCGTGCGCGCGCTGTTGCGCCGTGCCGAGCGCGGCGGCGCCGTGAGCGAGCGCCGGCCCGATCTGCAACTCGGCGGGCTGCGCATCAGTGAGGCCTCACGCGAAGTGTGGTTGCAGGGCAGGCCCGTTCCGCTCACGACCCAGGAATTCGAATTGCTGAGCCTGCTGGCCCGCCGGGCCGGTGAGCTGGTCAGCCGCGACGAGGTGTTCCGCAACATCCGCGGAATCGACTATGACGGACTCGACCGCTCGATCGACGGCCGGGTCTCCAAGCTGCGCCGCAAGCTCGGCGACGACGCCGCGGCGCCCACACGCATCAAGACCGTCTGGGGCAAGGGCTATCTACTTGTGCCGGACGCCTGGGAAGGCGCTGCTTGAAGACATGGCTCGCGGCCGGCGAGCGTGGCCTGTTCATCCGCTCATACGTCATCCTGGCGGGTGGGCTGCTCTTGGTCGCCATCCTGCTGGACCTGGGCTTCGGCGCGCTCCAGGCCCGCCAGGTGCGCGCCGCGGATCCGTGGCTGGTTTCCACTCTGCGCCTCATGGAGAAGGATCTCGAGAAGGCGCCTGCCGAATCGCGCCAGGAGCTCGCGGCGGAGATGGGCGTCGACCTCGGGCTCGAGGTCGTACTGCTCGAGGCCGGTGACATCTCGAGCGCCACGCCGCTGGGCGACGCTCCGCTGGAACTACGCGACGATTCGGGTCGGGTCTATTACCTGTGGCATTCCGATGCGCTCGCGGGCACGATCCGTCTCGGTCCGTTCGAACCGCCTTCGGAAGGCTGGCTGTCGCTTCTGCCGGTGCTGTTCTACGCATCGATCCTGCTGCTGGTGGGATTGTGGCTGCGCCCCTTGCTCAACGATCTGCGGACACTCACCGAGGCCTCGCAGAAATTCGCGTCCGACTACCGCGAGCCGCTCGACACCGCGCGTCGCACGACGCAACTCAAGAGCCTCGCGCGCAATCTCGACGAGATGTCGGCGCGCGTCAGTCAACTCATCCAGAGCCAGAAGGAAATGACCGCCGCGCTCTCGCACGAGATGCGCACGCCGTTGGCGCGCGTGCGCTTCGCCGTCGCGGTGCTCGAGGGAGAGGTCGACGAGCGGCTGCACCTGCAACTGCGCGCCGTGAGCAACGACGTGCAGCAGATCGACGATCTGATCTCCGACATGCTCGACTACGCGCGGCTCGATCACCCCGGGCTGCGCATGGACTGCAAATCCGTGCCGATCGCGCCATGGCTCGAGCAGGTCCTCGCGGCGTGTCCGCCGCACGAGCGCACCGTGACGACCCTGCGGCGCGAAGACCTCGAGAGCCTGTGGATGGAGCCGCGGCTGATGGAGCTCGCGCTGAGCAACCTGCTCGCGAACGCGCTGCGCTACGCGCGGCGCAACGTCAACGTCGAAGTGGCCTGCGAGAAGGGCATGTGCCGGCTCGTCGTGGAGGACGATGGCGAGGGAATTCCCGAGGCGCAGAGAGCTTCGGTGTTCCACGCCTTCACGCGGCTCGACACCAGCCGTAATCGCGAGACCGGAGGATTCGGGCTCGGACTCGCGATCGTCGCGAGGATCGCGGCCCTGCACCGGGGGCGCGTGTCGGTGAGCGGCAGCGCGAGCCTGGGCGGAGCACGGTTCGCGCTGGAGTGGCCCGCGGGCTGAGTCTTTCCGAGCGCCGCCCGCAATTCGGCGGCTGCCTCGGTCGCGGCCGCGCGATAGTCGGGCGAGGCGAGCAGGCGATCCACGATCCATCGCGCACCGGTGCGGGCGGCTTCCAGGTCGCTCGGGAAGTGCACGCCGCACATCGCGCGGGACCGCGCGAACTCTTCCGCCCGAGCGAGCAGGGCGTCACGGCGCTCCGGCGCCATGTCCGCCAGTAGATAGGCCACGACGTAGCCGTAGGCGGCATGGCCGCTCGGGTATGAGCGGTCGCCCGCGACGTCGCCGATGCACGGCTGGATGGCGGGTTCGACCACGTAGGGCCGATGACGCGCGAACTTCTTCTTCGGCGCGCGCACGTAGCGGCTGACGTCGTCTTCCACGTCGTTCATGAGCGAGCGCAGCTTCCGGAGCGGTGGAGGCTGCCGCGGATCGAGGCCGAGGGCTTCGTAGAACCGGTCGACGTCCTTGCGTCGATCGTCCCGCGCCGCGTCGACATCGGTGGCGCCACGGGTCCGCTGCAACTGGAGCAACTCGTCGAGCTCGCGCCGCTCCTGGGCGGAACCCGCGGCGGGCGGTGGCGGGAAAATCGCCACGAACTCGCTCGTGTCCGCGGCCAGGAAACGTGCCGGCCTGTAATCGATGGCGACCCACGTACCCGCGACCACCGCCAGCAACCCCGCGCCGACGAACCAGGCGCGCACGGGTTTCAGCCTCCTGAACCCGAGCACGGTCAGGACCCGGTCCAGTGCCGCGATCTATCTACCGC
>JAEZCR010000085.1 GCA_023433465.1 Pseudomonadota bacterium
CGTCGAGCGGATCCCACCAGGCGACGCGCAAGAGTCGATCATCAGCCGCAATGGGTACGACTTCTCGCGCCCTGAGCAATGCCGGATTCAGCCCCTGCACCACTACCGCTGTCTCGGGGAGCTGGCTCACCACCTCCAGACCCGAGAACGCGGCCAGCTCGGCGAGCAACTGCTCCTCCGAAAGCACGCCCAGCTTCAGCACTACGGAGATGAGCCCCTCGCCCGTCTCGACGATCATCCGTTCGAGCCGTCGAGACGCCTCGACGTCGAGACGTCCCTGGTCTGCGAGCCGCTCGAGAAACTGTGTCTCGCGATCCGACATCCAAGGAGCAAACATTAATCCCATCGGTTCCCTCCGAACGGTTCGGGCTGGATCTTGGGTAAGCAGACCGGCGAGCGGCAATGTGCATTTCGTCACGGTGGTACACGCGACGTGCGCCAGAAGTCAGCACGCATTACCTGAATTGCTCCGCGTTTACCGGCGCGCGTACGATGAACTGACTTATGACCGCCACTGCGCGAACTACGGAATCAATGCCATGAAGCGAGTTCTTATGGATGCTTCTCAACGCATTCGCATTGTAGCTCTGCTGCTCTGCTGTGCCCTGCCGTTCGCCGCCTCTTTCGCATTCGCCGAAAGCTCGGACGGCATCACGATCGGAACCCGCAGAGTCGTGGAGTCTCGGGTGCTGGAGGAGGACAGGACGGTCTACATCTATCTTCCCGAGAGTTATCCGCAGAGCCGCGGTTACCGGCGATATCCCGTCTTGTATGTGAGAGACGGCGGCAAGTTCTTTCACTCGTTCACTGGCGCCGTGCAACACCTGAGCTCGGACGCAACGCCTCATGTGCCGGAGATGATCGTGGTGGCGATCGTCGAGACTGACAGAGTCCGGGATTCATCGTCGACGCACTCATTGCAAGGCTTTACCGGCAAGACGGACGAGGGCTTCAAGACCAGCGGCGGTGGCGAGAAATTCCAGCGATTCCTCGAGCACGAGCTCGTGCCGTACATCGACAAGGAGTTCAGCACCTCGTCGTATCGGATCTATTGCGGCTATTCGTTCACCGGGCTGAACGTGATCGATGAGTTCCTCGACGAGGACACCGTCTTTGACGCCTTCTTGATGATCGATCCTAGCTGGTGGTGGGACAACTACGTGATGGAAAGGCGGGCTGGCGTATCGCTGCCAAACCGCAAATTCAACCGCGCTCAACTGTTCATGGCCGCGACCAGCGAGTCTTACCCGGAGAAGTATTTCATCAAGGCGCGAGACGTAAGCTCATTGGCCCAGATGTTGCGGCGAACGAATCCCGCCGGACTCGAGTGGACGTTCGAGCGCTATGCGGACGAATCGCACCACTCCATGGCGCTGCGCGCTTTGAGCGACGGTCTCACGTATTTCTTTCGTGGCTACAAGCCCTCGCTGCACGAGTTGTACAACGAGCCCGAGAAACTCCGCCAGCGTTATGAATCGCTGTCCACGAGGCTCGGCGAGCAGTTTTTCCTGGGGGAGGACTTGTTGAGGTTCTTTGGAGAGCAATTTCTGCGCAACTTCAACGAGCCCGATCAGGCGATCCGCTATTTCGAGATGGCTGCAGACGCATACCCCGAGTCATGGGAGGCCTGGAGCGACTTGGGTGATGCATACGTGATCAAAGGGAACAAGCTCCAGGCGATCGCGCCATATGAAGAGTCCCTGCGGCTGAACCCGCAGAGCGAGAAGGCGAACAAGATATTGAAGTCACTGCGTGCCGACTGACGAAGCGATTCGGCGCGAGATCAGGGCTGGCGTCGAATTCTGGGGATCGGAGCGCGATGGCCAGCTCATACGTGTGATGGGAATACAGGCAGTACGCGACGTGGACCTGATCCGTCACGCGCATGTGCGGCCTGACTGCCGGCGGCAGGGCGTCGGAGCGGCACTGATCGACGATACCGGAGCGGCAGATCGAAACGTCAGTCGTGCTCGTGAGTGACTCTCCAGCCGTATCCGTTGGCGGTTGAAAGCCGCCGGCGGGGTTCCTCAGGTCATTCGGCGGCGTCGGCGCGCTGTTTCACCAATGCCGTCTTGAATGCCGTCTCGGAAGCGGCGACGAACTGTCTATAGCCTTCAGGGTCGACAAAAGTGCGCGGACCCATCTGCGGATACTGCTGCAGCTTGGCAAGCAAATCGAAATAGCCCCCGTGGGCTCCAAGAAACACATCGCAGGGCAGCGCACGCGATGCTGCAAACGTGTGTTCGAAATCACCGGCGATACCCGGATAGCTAGCCGGGTGGCCGGCGCTGGCGACGAAGCGATACTCCGACCAGAAGCCTGCTCCTCCGACAATGACGATATTCCGCACTGTCCCTGCCGGCTCGCCTGGAAGATGAGAGCGCATTGTCCACGTCGTGGTTCCGCGCGTATGCCCAGCGGTTTTATGGGCCGTCAAAGTCACACCCCCGAGGCTAACCGAGTCTCCGTCACGCAGAACCCGGTCCACGCGTGCGGGAGCGTACAACCTCTCATCGGGCGGCGAAGGCGAGGTGAAGTCCGCCTTTCCTCCCGTTTCAACCATTTCTACGTCGCCATCCATCACCATGTTCCTGGCATGTGTCTCGCGGATGATGGCCGCGACACCACCCATGTGATCAGCGTGCGCCTGGCTGTTGAGCAGAATCCTGGTTTCGCTCCAGCGAAAGCCTAGCTTCTCCACACTTGCGCGGATCTGCGGTGGCGAGCTGGCGAGGTTCGCATTGATGAGGATATTGCCTTTTGGCGTAACCGCGAGGTAGCTGGCAAGATCCTGGCTCCCCACGTAGTAGATATTGTCTGCGATTTGAAATGGAGCGACGGGAGTCGTCCAGGAAGCGGGAACTTCCGCGTGGGCCATCTCTTGGCTGAAGAAAGCAAGTAAGGCCAGACAAGTGACGAGAGCGCGCATCATCTTCCTTGGCAGAATGGCTAGAGAATAGTTCATCGCACCGACGAATCGCAGATGACGAAATGCACATTGCCATTCACGGCTATTTCGTAGTCTCCCGAAACACCTGCAGATCGATGGCCGCTGCCATGGCCTCGTAGCCTGCGTCATTCGGGTGCAGGTGATCGCCGCTGTCGTACGCCGGCGCGAGATGATCGGGGCGCGCGGGATCGCCCATCAGTCGCTCAAAATCGACCACGGCATCAAACTCGCCGGAGGTTCGAATCCACGCATTCACTTCGTTCCGCTTGGCTCGAGCTTCCGGAGTGTGAACGAAGGGCTTCTGGACTCCCGCCTTCGGTAACAGCGTCGCGCCGTAGACTTTTATGCCTGCGGCGTGTGCGCGCGCGATGATCTGCTGCATACCCGCGATGATTTGTGTCGCCGATACCTTGTCCCTCTGTGTATCGAGCATGTCAGCGGCGCTTATGTCGTTGCTGCCCGAGAGCAACACGATCCAACGTATGCCCGGCTTGCTCAGGACGTCGCGTTCGAAGCGGGACAGCATGCTCGGTCCGACGAATGGGCTCGACGCGTCGTTCAGGAGCCGATTGCCGGCGATGCCGGAGTTGACTACGGCGATCGAGGCCAGCGCAGGGTCGGCCTGCAAGCGTTCGGCCAGCGCATCAGGCCAGCGCCTGTTGCCATCGAGCGCCGAGCCGACACCGTCGGTGATCGAGTCGCCGATGACCACGATAGTGCGTGCGTCAGCGGTGGCCGCGACCTCCATGTCGGTCAGAAAGTATCGACTCGAATCGGTCTCACTTCCTGCCAGCTTTGTAGCGGTGGTGACATCACCGTTCGCGATGTAAGCCGTCTGCATTCCAACGCCGTGCCACGTCGACGCCTTGCCGCTGTCGACCACGTACAAGCTGATCGCGATCTGCTCGAGTGCGGCGACGGGAAACGCGACAGGGTCACTCAGAATGTCGGCGCCTTGCGCAATGGTAACGGTCGGTTGGCCGCCGAACGTGACTGCCCGATCCGTTCCGGGCTGGATCGCGGATTCGCCCGCGCCGTGCGCGACACTCACCGGACCGATCGTAATCGGCCCCGTGCCAAACAAGTTCGACAGACGCAGGCGCACACTCGAGCCGCCGATACTCCCACGAACGATCTGACGGATCGTTTTTCCAGACACCGGCGGACCTTCCTGATCTGGAGCTGCGGACCACCCGCTGACCCAACGATGCGCGCGTCGGCGCAGGTCTATTCCCTGGGCAAGTTCAGCCGGCCCGCCGACAACCCTCGCGCCGCCGAGATCGAGCGTGCGCGGCGCCGATACCTCCTCGATCGAAGAGTCGGGCAGGATTCCGATCCTCAAACGTGTCCCTCGGGAGGTCGAAATGCGCTGCGGCTGCAGCGCGTCGCCCGCCCTCCGATAGTCTTCATAAACGTAACGGTTGTCGCCGGCTGTAGCGCCATTCACGAGCTTCGTCGTCGGGTCGATGCTCAGCTTGATGGCTGGTGCATTCGCCGCGGGTGCTAGCGTGCGCACGCTCGCTTCGAATATGACTCGCGCGTCGAGGGCCGCCGCGGGCCTGGCTCCGAACGTCAGGCACAACAATGCAAGCGAGACACGTAGCAGGGTTATCATTGACTGAGGGCTTCCTTGATCGAATGGCTGTCGCGGCAGCGTGGATCGCCGCGATACGAAAGTCCTGATTCGGCCCCTGAAATGCCCTGAATACTTCTGAATGAGCGAGAGTGAGCGCGTGGATCGTCCCGTGACTGCTGCCCGGCTGCGTGTCGGCGCTTGGTGTGTGGACCCGGTTGCCGGGCAGATTTCGCGCGACGGCGAGACGATTCGAGTCGACGCGCGGGCGATGCGCCTGTTGCAGTACCTCGCGGAGCGCAGCGGCCAAGTCATCAGCGTGGACGAGCTGCTCGACCGAGTCTGGTCCGGCGTCGTAGTCACACCGGATTCTGTGTACCAAGCCGTCGCGTCGTTGCGGCGCATGCTCGGGGACGATCCCAAGCAGCCAACGTACATTGCCACAGTACCGCGGCTCGGCTACCGGTTGGTCGCGCCGGTCGGCCCATGGATCGATCCGGCGACCACGGCAGATCCGGCGCCGATTTCAGACGGCGAGCTGCGGGACGTTGCCGCGCCGAATGCGGGACGCCGAGCATCTCATGGCAGGCGCAAACTACTGGCGGGCGCGACTCTTGGACTCGTGCTTCTCGCCGCACTGGCGTTTTTCACCGGCAAGATCGCGCATGACACGAAGGCAGCACCTCCTGCCGCCGCGACCGCATCGGCAAGGTCGGTTGCCGTATTGGCGTTCCTCGACCTGACCGAGGAGATGGATCAGGAGTATTTCGGCGATGCCATGACCGAGGACCTCATCGACCAGCTCAGCAGAACTCCCGGTCTGCGCGTGTCCCCGCCACGATCTTCTTTCTATTTCAAGAACAAGCAGGCGACGGTCGGCGAGATCGCCGACGCGCTCGAGGTCGCTTACGTTCTCGACGGCAGCCTGCGCGAGTCCGGCTCGACGTTGCGAGTGACTGCACGGCTGATCCGCGCCGATGGCGGATTCATCGTCTGGTCGCAAAGTTACGAACGGCCGCTCGATGATATGACCATGATTCGCGATGACATCGTCAACCACGTGATCGAAGCGCTGCGGTCGCGGCGATCATGATCCAGTAACGCCACCGCTCGCTGATGCTCGACGGTCGGCGCGCGCCGCCAATGACGACTGTGCCTGCTCGAAGTCCATGAATCCCTCCTCAATGGTTGGGAGGATCTGGACAATCTCGAAATAGGGCTCGCTGATCAAGGGCGAGTCGCGCAGATGCTCCATGAAGAAGTAGTACTGCCGTGGATCAGCGGTTTCGACCATCATCACGTCACTGCAGGTCGACGTGAACGCCTCGGCATCGAAGTAGCGCATCTTCAGGGCTACCTGCCCAGCCAGCAGCGGCGCCAGGTGTTCGGCACTCAAGGCTCTGCGACGTTCGCGCGTCAATCTCAGCCAGGCAGGCGTGGCCCGCAGCAGGACGATGAAGACATACCGCATTCGTTGGATCTCTTCGTTGAACTCAATCACGCTGCAGGATTCTTGCGAGCACGCCGGGCGCCCAACGCTGCAGCCAGGGCAACCACCGAGCCTTGCCGATTCGGACGTCGGACCTTCCGGCAAGCAAAACCTCGATCAGTTCGGCGGCAGCCTTTGCTGCCGACAGCTTGTGGGTACCGCGTCCCGCGGTCATTGGCGTGTCGACCAGTGGCATCACCGCCTCCACGACGCGAACCGTTGCGCCTTCCATCTGCACCCGCAGCGCCTGCGTGAAAAGGTGCAAGCCCGCCTTGGTCGCACTGTAGACCGCCGCGGTGCGCTTGGGCGCGTACCCCAGACCGGAAGTGACGTTGACGATCCAGGACATCCGCCTTGCCTGCAAATGAGCGAGCAGCGCATGCGTGAGCACCATGGGTGCAACCAGGTTGACATCGACTTCGTGGCGAATACGCGCGGCATCGCAACTCGCATCGTCCAGTCTCAGGTCGTTCTGGATGCCGGCATTGTTGATGAGGCAACCTGCTTCAGGGTGATCCGAAACGATGTGCGCCACCAAGGGAGCCAGGCTTGCGATCTCGCCGAGGTCGGCCACGTAAGTCGTGACCAGATCGCTGTGCGCAGCCAGCGTGCGCAACGCGTCGCGATTGCGTCCAATGGCGATGACCTTGACACCCGCACTGGCCAATTGAAGGGTCAATTCCCTGCCGATGCCCGAGGTGGCACCGGTCACGATCGTGCATGGCAGCCGGGCGTCGCGGCCGGTAGTTTGTTCTAATGCCCGGGCACTCATGATGGCGGCCACTGTAAGCGTCGCCACGCCGGTTGAAATCAACCCAGGTTAATGCATGACCGAACGTACGGTGTTTCGCGAACTGATGCAGTCCGCTGCCGGGACGGAGTTACCTCATTGGCCACGCGTTGCCGATGCTCTCATGGTGCGCACCGTCGAAGCCGGCGGCACGGTCTTTCTTCAGGGCGTCGAGCACCCCTTTGTGTACGCCGTGAAGACTGGATTGCTGAAGCTTTGCTACTCGAGCGAAGACGGCACGGAGTGGATCAAGTCGTTCGCAAGCGAAGGCCGCTTTTTCGCGAGCATTGCCGCCTTGCAGCCGAGTGGACGCACCAGCTTCATGGTCACTGCCATCGAGGACTCGGTGCTCGAACGTCTGGACTATCGGCTGCTCGGAGATTTGGCGCAGAAGCACCTGGCTTGGTCTCATGCGCTGCACGCGATGACCCTGGTTTTCGCGGCCAGGAAGGAGGCTCGCGAGCGAGAGTTGCTGACACTCGACGCCCAGGATCGGTACCTGGCCTTCTGCGAAGCACACCCCAATCTGTCGCGCCGGATACCGCAAAAAGATCTGGCCCGCCACCTTGGCGTGACACCCGTAGGACTGAACCGCATCATCATGCGACTTCGGCGTCTTGGTGGAAGACCATGACCAATTGCACATTGCCATTAACAGGTAATTTGTATTGTCATGACGAAGTTGATGCGCGGTAGTTCGCTTGCAGGCGTCGACTTTCCCGCGCTCTCCAACTGAAGTCGTGAGCGCGCGGGTGCGCAATTCCGCAGACAAACATGGCC
>JAEZCR010000165.1 GCA_023433465.1 Pseudomonadota bacterium
CGCACACCCCATTGAGCGTCTGAATTTCGGGCGTTCGATTCGCGCCGGCCGGTGGAAGGAACCGCCGGTCGGCGCCGGTTCCAGCGGCTCACGCCGCGAGTGAATCGATCTCCTTCTTGATCTCCTCGACGTCCGTCTGCAGCTGGGCCTTCGCGCGCTTCTTCGCGCGCTTGATCGCGGAGGCGACTTCTTCTTCGAGGTCCGTGGCGGCCACGACGATCAAACCACTCGAACCCTTGTCGAGGGTTTCGCCGAGCTCCTTGAGCGCGCCGCGTTTCAGGCCGCCCGCGACGTGTCCCGCGACCGCGCCGAAGCCCGCGCCGAGCGTGGCGCCACCGAGCGCGCCCGCGAGCAATCCGATGCCCGCGGCCGGGAACAGCGCGATGACCGCGCCGGTGGCCAGGCCCGTCTTGAGTCCGATCACGCTGCCGTGTCGCGTGGGTTCTTCGACGCGCTTGACGATCCTGACCTTGCCCGTTTCCTTGCGCGTGATCACCGCGGCATCGTAGGTGTCGAGGAGGCCCAGTTCGCCATAAAGGTTCCTGATCGCCTCGTAGTCGGCGAGGGCGTCGCCCTCGGAGTCGTACTGGTTGGCGAGGACGAGAAACGTGTCGAGCATGGCGCGCACTCCTTGTCGCCGAGATGCCGGGGCCGCCGTGCAAGCTAAGAGGCCTCCGGAACGAGGTCCATACGGGTCCCGCGGATGGGCAGGCTTTCCTACGCCCCGCGGGCTGAGTACTTAAGCGTGTTGCTGCCGCGCAATAGGGAACATTTCCGTCAGATGGCGCATTGTGCGCGCATGACCGCGACCGTCGAACCACTGCCCCAGCGCCAGGCGGCGCGGGCGTTCTGCGATCTGCCGGACGATCGCCTCGTCGAATTGATCCAGGAAAAGAATTTCGCCGCGTTCGAGGCGCTCATGCGCCGGCACAACCGGCGACTGTTCCGCGTGGCGCGCAGCATCCTGCGGGATGGTGACGCGGCGCAGGATGCGGTGCAGGAAACCTACCTGCGCGCCTTCACGAAACTCGACACGTACAAACCCTGCGGGAAATTCGGCGCGTGGCTCGCGAAGATCGCGTTCAACGAGGCGCTGATGATGCGCCGCCGGCTACGCGCCGACACGGTGTCGCTCGACGACGTTTCGCCCAGTAGTTTGCCGGTGGAGGAGCCGGTGTCCGACGCGCCCACCGCGGACCAGTTCGTCGAGGCGGCGCATGCACGCGCGTTGCTCGAACATGCGGTCGATTCCTTGCCGGAAAATTTCCGCACGGTGTTCGTGCTGCGGCTGGTCGAGGGACTCGACGTGCGCGAAACGGCCGAGTGCCTCGACATCAATGCGGCCACGGTGCGCACGAGGCTGTTTCGCGCGCAGCGGCAACTGCGGCGCGACCTGTCACAGGTGATGAAAGGCGAGAGCGCGGAGATCTTCGATTTCGGCGCGGAGCGCTGCGATGTCGTGGTCGAGCACGTACTCGCGCGCGTTGCCTGAAGAATCAGTCCGGGGCGAGTTCCTCGAGCGGAATCACGGGCGAGCGCTTGACGGTCTCGAGCACGATCGACGATGTCACATCGCGTACGCCCGCGACGCGCAGCAGCCTGCGCATCGTGAAATCCGACAGCGCCTCGATGTCGCGCACGATCACGTGCAGCAGAAAGTCCATCTCGCCGGTCATGGTGTAACAGGCGAGGACCTCGGGCCGGTCGATCAACGTGCGCCGGAAACGCTCGACGATCTCGTCGGAATGCTGCTCGAGCTTGATCTGCACGATCGCCTGAATGGTCTGGCCCACGCGCTTGGGATCGACGATCGCGGCGTAGCCGGTGATGAGGCCGGACTCCTCGAGTTGTCGCAGCCGTCGCGCGCAGGGCGTCGGCGAAAGCCCGACACGTTCCGCGAGGTCCGTGACGCTGATGCGGCCCTCCCGCTGCAGCACGTCGAGCATGCGCCGGTCGGTCTTGTCGAGCTTCATGGTTGGCGGATTTAACCACAAAGTGGCTACAAATTAGAGAATAGGCTCAAAAATTGCGATTTACACCGACAGAATTGGCTCTTTTCCGTCCCACCGGGCGGCGGATGATGCCGCCATGCCTCGCCAACCCGTCGCTCCCACACAGACGGCCGTGAAGCTGCGCGGAGATTACGCGCACGCTTCGGCCGACTTTCGAGTCACTCAGGAATACTCCAGCTACACGCCGGACGAACACGCCATCTGGCGCACGTTGTTCCAGCGACAGTCCTCGCTGCTCAACGAACACGCCGCGCCGGAGTTCATGGCGGGCCTGAGGTTGTTAGGCGTCGATTCGCACAGCATCCCCGCGCTCGAAGAGGCCAGCGAGCGCCTGCGCCGGCTGACGGGCTTCGAGGTGATCGGCGTTCCGGGGCTCATTCCCGAAGCCGATTTCTTCAGGCATCTGTCCGAGCGGCGGTTCCCCGTTACCGTGTGGATGCGCCGCCGCGACGAGCTCGACTACCTGGTCGAGCCCGACCTGTTCCACGACTTCTTCGGCCACCTGCCCATGCTCGCGCACACGGTGTTCGCGAATTTCATCCAGGCGTATGGCGAGCTCGGCGCCCGCGCGAAGGATCCGGCCGCGTTGAAGATGCTCGCGCGCCTCTATTGGTACACCGTCGAGTTCGGGCTGGTGTGCACCCCGCGCGGGCTGCGCGCCTACGGCGCCGGGATCCTCTCTTCGAGCGGCGAGACGGTTTACGCCACGCGCGCCAGCGGTCCGGCACGGATCGCGTTCGACCTGCAGCGCGTCCTGCGCACGGACTACCTGATCGATTCCTATCAGAAGACGTACTTCGTGCTGGACGACATCGAGCAGCTGTTCGATAGCGTGCTCGACGCGGACTTCGATCAGCTGTTCACGTTGGCGCACGAGCCGGCTCTCGCGCCGGATGCGCGCCTGTCCACGGACCAGCCCGCGGCGCTCGCCCTGTCCTGACATACGCCCCATCCTGACGATTCCGGCCTGGAGCGATCGGGCTCTCCCCCGTCGCGGCTCGCGCCTGCGCGCTTTCGCCGGTAAGCTGCGCGCCGGCATGCACACCCGCGCACGCGCTGCGAAATCACCTCGCTCCAACTATCTCGCCGTCACGCTCCGACGCATCGATCTCGATCGCGGCGGACGGGCGGTCCTGCGCGGCGTCGACTGGAGCATTCGTCCGGGCCAGCGCTGGCTGCTGATCGGCGGGAACGGCGCGGGCAAGACGCAGTTGCTCAAACTGATCTCCGGCGCGGTGTGGCCGATGCCGACCGACCGCGAACTTCGCCGCTATGTCTGGCGTGGCGAGAAGTTCGAAACGCCCGCCGGAATTCTCGACGAGATCGCGTACGTGGGGGCGGAGCGGCAGGACCGCTACGAGCACTACGAGTGGAATTTCCGCGCGCGCGAAGTGGTGGGTACCGGGCTGCATCGCACGGACATTCCCATGCACGATCTCTCGGCGGTCGAGCAGAGGCGCGTGGCCGGCCTGTTGCGCAAGCTCGGCATCGAATCGCTGGCCGATCGGCGGTTCCTCACCTTGTCGTACGGCGAGCGCCGCCTGGTGCTCATCGCGCGCGCTCTCGCGAGCCGGCCGAAACTGCTGCTGCTCGACGAGGTAGCGAACGGACTCGACGCGCGCAATCACGCGCGACTGCTCGGGTGGTTAGGGAGCACCGCGGGCTCGTCGCTGCCGTGGGTATTCGCGACGCATCGCAGAGAGGATGTTCCGGATTCGGTGACGCACCTGCTCGAGCTCGAGAAGGGCCGGGTCGTGCGCGCGGGCGCGATGCGCCCGGCCGGCGCCCGCGAATTGCTGCGCCAGGAAGAGCTGGCGTTTTTCCGGGGCCGCCGGCCGGCGAGGCGGCGGACGGCGCGCTCGCGCGGAAAGCCGATCGTGGCGATGCGCAACGCGCACGTGCACGTCGACGACGCGCACATCCTTCATGGCGTCGACATCGAAGTGCGCGCGGGCGACTGCTGGGTCGTTCACGGAGCGAACGGCTCCGGCAAGTCGACGCTGTTGCGAACGATTCATGGCGATCACGGCGTCGCGGCGGGTGGCGTCATCGAGCGCGCGGGAATCGTCCCGGGCGTCCCGCTCGAGAAGTTCAAGCTGCGCACGGCGTATGTCGCGCCGCACCTGCAGACCTGGCACGCGCCGAAAATGCCGGTGATCGAAGTCGTCGCATCGGGCCGGTACGCGAGCATCGGGCTCAATGACGCGCTCACGCTCGCGGACCGCAAACACGCCGAGCGTGCGCTGCGGCGCTTCGGGTTGTTTGCCATGCGCGCGCGTACGATGGCCGAACTATCCTATGGCCAGGCGCGGCGCGTGCTGTTAGCGCGCGCCAGGGCGCGCGCGCCGCGGCCCGCGCGCCCAGGCGCGCGCTAACAGCACGCGCCGCGCCTGGCCATAGGATAGTTCGGCCATCGTACGCGCGCGCATGGCAAACAACCCGAAGCGCCGCAGCGCACGCTCGGCGTGTTTGCGG
>JAEZCR010000255.1 GCA_023433465.1 Pseudomonadota bacterium
CGCCAGCGCGGCAGCAGCGAGCCGTGGATGTTGACGCAGCCGAGACGCGGAAGGCCGAGCGCTTCGGGCGGAAGGATGAGTCCGTAGGCCACCACGACCATGAGATCCGGCGCCCATTCCAGGAGCGGCGCGCGCGCATCGGCCGTGCGCAGCGACGGCGGCTGCGCCACCGGGATTCCGGCCTCGAGCGCGAGTAGTTTGACGGGCGAGCTGCGCCGCTCGCGTCCCCGCCCGGCGGGGCGGTCAGGCTGCGTGAGCACTCCGACCACCTGGTGGGCGGAGTCGAGGCATGCGCGGAGCGCGGGCAGCGCGAATTGCGGCGTGCCCGCAAAGACGATTCGTAATGAGGTCACGCCAGCGGGTCAGTAGGCTCGGGCGGCGGCCGTCTCGCGCACGCCCTTCGCGCGTTCCTTGCGATCCTTCTCGAGCTTCTTGCGGATGCGCTCGCGCTTGAGATCGGACAGGTAGTCGACGAAGAGTTTGCCGTCGAGGTGATCCATCTCGTGCTGCAGACACACGGCGGCGAGCCCTTCGAGCTCGACCTCGAATGTCTTGCCGGTCTCATCCTGCGCCCGCGCGCGAACCTTCGCCGCGCGCTTCACCTCGTCGAAAATGCCCGGCACCGACAAACAACCTTCCTCGGTGACACCGGTACCCTCGACGTTCAGGATCTGGGGATTGCAGAAGACGTAGGGCTCGTTCTTCGCTTCCGAAACATCCATGACGATCAAGCGCTTGTGATAGTCGACCTGCGTAGCCGCCAGGCCCACCCCCGGGGCGGCATACATGGTCTCGAACATGTCCTTCACCTGCTTCGCCAGGGCGGCGTCGAACACCTCGACAGGGTCAGCCTTGGTGCGAAGACGGGGGTCCGGATATTCGAGAATTTGCAGGCGCGCCATGATGTTCCGCTCGATTGCTGCTAATGTTTGGGCGATTCGACCGTGGGCCAGGGAGTTCGTGCCCTCATCGGCTGCCGATCCCGTGACTCAGCGCACAGACTTGACAATAGATCGAGCCCATCGTGCCGGTGCGGATTATAACAGTGGGGTCCGCTTGCCCCACCCAGTATTGAGGAGTGGAGGATGTTTTTTAATCAACAACTTAGGGAGGCCCGCGTGCTCGGCATCGTGAACCCGCGACTCCTCGTCCTGGCCGCATGTTGCGCGGCCGTCCTGATTGCCGCTGGCTGCAGCTCGGCACCCGCCGACGACTCCATGCAGGCGGCCGATCCCGTGAGCTCGGCGGAATCCGCTCCGCCGGCGTCGCAGGGAGTCGAGGACCTGACCGCGACCGAAGCCGCCATCGCAGGCCTCGGCGATGGCCCGGCGCTGGATACACCCGCGCAGACGGCGCAGCTGATCCGGCCGGATGCTCCTCAGAATTACACCGTCCGCCGTGGCGACACGTTGTGGGACATCGCGGCGGTATTCCTCAAGGACCCGTGGTTCTGGCCCGAGATCTGGCAGATCAACCCGCAGGTCGAGAATCCACACCTCATTTATCCGGGCGACGTGCTCTCGCTGGCGTACGGCGCCGGCGGCGATGCGCACGTGAGCATCTCGCAGTACAGCGGCGCGCGCCTCACGCCGCGCCTGCGCAGCGAAGAGCTCGACGGCCCGATCGACGCCATTCCGTTCTCGGCCATCGCGGCGTTCCTCTCGAAGCCGTCGGTGCTGACCCGCGAAGAAGCGACCCGGGCGCCGCACGTGCTGGCGTTCCGCGATCAACACATGGTCGGCTCGATGGGCCACGAGGTGTACGTGCGTGGCCTGAAGTCGCCGCCGCTGAACCAGCGTTATTCGGTGATGCACATCGGCGAGCCGATCATCGATCCCGAGACCAATGACCTCGTCGGCTACCAGGCTGCATACGTCGCCACCGCGGTCGTGAATGCGCCCGGTCCGGAAGTCACGAAGGCGATGCTGACCGAAGGCGCTCGCGAAGCGCTGCGCGGCGACCGGCTGATTTCGCAGGAAAACGACGCGCCGCTGACCTTCGCGCCGCATGCGCCGAAGGGCAACATCGACGGTCAGATCATCGCGGTCACGGATGGAGCGCAGCAGATCGGCCAGTACCAGGTGGTCGTCGTGAATCGTGGCCAACGTCACGGCCTCACGCCCGGAGCGGTGCTCGCCATCGACCAGAAGGGCGCGGTGGTGCACGACACCTGGGGCAAACATCCCTGGGTCAAGGATCCGTTCGGCCCCAAGGTGCAGCTGCCGTACGAACGCGCCGGCACGATGATCGTCTTCAAGGTGTTCGACCGCGTGAGCTACGGCCTCGTGATCGGTGCGCGTGGCCCGATGCAGGTCGCGGACCGCGTTTACAACCCCTGAGTCGACACCGCGCATTTCTCGTCGAATTGACGAATAAGGGCCAGCCACCGTGCTGGCCCTTTCGTTTTAGGCTGGCGCAATGGTGCTCGACGATTTCATGTTGCGCCGCCTGTGCATCGCGGCGCGCGCGCCCGGATTCACCGCCGCGCAGCTCACCGCGCTCGCAAACGAAGACCCGCTCCTCGAGGCGCTGGATGACGGCCGGCCGGCGGCGCTGGCGCCGCTCGAACTAACTACCGCCGCGTCCGCGTGGCTCACATCGCCCGCGGCTTCCACGATCGAGGCGGACCTCCGCTGGCTCGCGGCGTCCGGCGCATGCCTGCTCCCGGCCACCGACCCTCGGTATCCGCCGCTGCTCCAGCGCCTTTCCGACGCACCCGCGGTGCTGTACGTGCTGGGCAATCCCGCGCTGCTGTCCGAGCCGCAGGTCGCGATGGTGGGCAGCCGCAACCCCACGCCGGCGGGCCGCGAAACGGCGCGCGACTTTGCCGCCGCGCTCGCCCGCGCCGGACTCATCGTCACCAGCGGACTCGCGCTGGGCATCGACGCGGCCAGTCACGCGGGCGCCCTCGACTCGGACGGCGAAACCATCGCCGTGCTGGGGACCGGGCTCGACGAGATCTATCCCGCCGCGAACGGCAAACTCGCCGAACGGATCGCCCGGCGCGGCGCCGTGATCTCGGAGTTCCCGCCCGGCACGCCGCCGTTACGGATGAACTTTCCACACCGCAACCGGATCATCGCGGGCCTCTCGCTCGGCACGCTCGTGGTGGAGGCGGCCTGCCGCTCCGGCTCGCTGATCACGGCCCGGCTCGCCGGCGATGCGGGCCGCGACGTGTTCGCGATCCCCGGTTCCATCCGCAGCGAGCTCTCCCGCGGCTGCCACGAACTCATCCGGCAGGGCGCAAAGCTCGTGGAGCGCCCGGAAGACCTGCTCGCCGAGCTCAAGATTTCCCTTGCCGACCAGATAGTTGCGCCGCCCGGCGGCGGGCCCTCAAGCGCTTCCACGTTGGACAAGGAATACAAAATCCTGTTAGATGCGCTCGCCTTCGAGCCGGCAAGCGTCGATAGCTTGATCGAACGCACGGGTATGAACAGCGAATCGATCGCCTCGATGCTGCTGATTCTCGAGCTCGATGGGTACGTGGCGCCGCACCCCGGCGGCCGTTACATCCGCATGGCGGGACAATGAAGCCAACGACGACGACAACCGGCGACAGCATGACCGGAAGTGTTCTGGACATTCTCATTTATGTGTTCGATCAGTACATGCTGGCCGAAGCACCCGAGGTGCCCGAGCGCGAGGCGCTCGCGGCCGACCTCGAACGCGCCGGTTTCGGACGCCACAACGTGGAACGTGCGCTCGACTGGCTGGCCGACCTCGCCGGTGAGCGTTCCCGCCCGGACATCGATTCCACCCAGCCGTCGCTGCGGGTTTTCTCCGAGGAAGAACTCGAACGCATCACCACCGGCTGCCGCGGCTATCTACTGCAGCTCGAGCAGCAGGGAATCCTCTCGCCGCTGCAACGCGAGATCGTCATCGACCGGCTCGTCGCGCTCGACGGCGACGAGATCGACATCGACCGGCTCAAATGGCTCGTGCTCATGGTCCTGTCGAGCCAGCCAGGGCAGGAACAGGCCTGCGCCCGCATGGAAGACCTGGTATTCGATGAATCGGAATCGCGCCCGAACTGATGGCTGACAATCTCGTAATCGTCGAGTCTCCCGCCAAAGCGAAGACCATCAAGAAGTATCTCGGCAAGGACTTCGAGGTCCTTGCCTCGTACGGCCACGTGCGCGATCTCGTCCCGAAGGAAGGCGCCGTCGATCCCGACAAGCACTTCAAGATGAGTTACCAGTCGATCGAGCGGAACGAAAAACACGTCGACGCCATCGCGCGCGCGCTCAGGAAGTCGAAGGCGCTGTATCTCGCGACCGACCCTGATCGCGAAGGCGAGGCGATCTCCTGGCACCTGCGCGAGCTACTGAACGAACGCGGCGACCTCAAGGGCAAGGACGTGAAACGCGTGGTGTTCTACGAGATCACCAAGGGCGAGGTGCAACGCGCCATCGCCGAGCCGCGCGACCTGTCGCTCGATCTCGTCAACGCCCAGCAAGCGCGGCGAGCGCTCGACTACCTGGTCGGATTCAATCTATCGCCGCTGCTCTGGAAAAAGGTGCGGCGTGGGCTGTCCGCGGGCCGCGTGCAGAGTCCCGCGCTGCGCATGATCTGCGAGCGCGAGGAAGAGATCCTCAAGTTCAAGCCGCAGGAATACTGGACTCTCGAGGCCGAGGGCGAGCACAGCGCGCAGTCGTTCCCGCTCAAGCTCACCGAGTTCAACGGCCAGAAGGTCGAGCAGTTCAGCTTCACGAACGAAGCAGCCGCGCGCAATGTCGAGCAATCGATCAACGATGCCGCGCAGGGTTTCCTGCACGTCATCTCGATCGACAAGAAGCAGCGCCGCCGCAACCCGTCGCCCCCGTTCACCACCTCGACGCTTCAGCAGGAAGCCGCGCGCAAGCTCGGCTACTCCGCGCAGCGCACGATGCGCCTTGCGCAGCAGCTATATGAAGGTGTCGACTTCGGCGAAGGCAGCATCGGTCTCATCACCTACATGCGCACGGACTCGGTGAATCTCGCCGTGGATGCCGTCAAGGAAATGCGCGAGGTGATCGAGAAGGAATACGGCAAGGAAGCGGTGGCCGAGGAGCCGCGCGTCTACAAGACCAAGTCGCGCAACGCGCAGGAAGCCCACGAGGCGATCCGCCCCACTTCCGCCGCCATCCTGCCCTCGCGGCTCGAAGGCAAGGTCGATCCCGACCAGTACAAGTTGTACTCGCTCATCTGGAAGCGCGCGGTGGCCTCTCAGATGGCGCACGCGTTGTTCGACACCGTCGCCGTCGACATGGTCCCGAGCAGGCAGGCCGATGGCGCCACCGCGGGCCGCCACACGTTGCGCGCGAACGGCTCGACGCTGATCAAGCCGGGCTACATCGCCGTCTACCAGGAAGATGTCGACGACAGCAAACCGGAAAACGAGAACGACCGTATCCTGCCGCCGATGAAGGAAGGCGACGTCGTCACGCTGCTCAACGTGCACGGCGACCAGCACTTCACCGAGCCGCCGCCGCGTTACTCGGAAGCGTCGCTCGTGAAGGCGCTCGAAGAACACGGCATCGGCCGTCCTTCGACCTACGCGACGATCATCTCGACGCTCAAGGATCGCGAATACGTCGACATGGACAACCGGCGGTTCATTCCGACCGACATCGGCAAGATCGTCGGCGGCTTCCTGTCGAAGCATTTTCACAAGTACGTGGAATACGGCTTCACGGCCGCGCTCGAAGACGAGCTCGATGCCGTGTCGCGCGGCGAGGAGCCGTGGACCGAGCCGCTCAAGAAGTTCTGGAAGCCGTTCATCACGCAGGTCGAGCACATCGAGAAGAACGTCTCGCGCGAGGAAGTCGCGCAGGCGCGCGAGCTCGGCAAGGATCCGGTGAGCGGCAAACCCGTCACGGTGCGCATGGGCCGCTTCGGCCCGTTCGTGCAGATCGGCACGAAGGACGACGAGGAGAAGCCGAAGTTCGCGGGACTGCGTCCCGGGCAGAAGATGGATCTCATCAAGCTGCCGGAAGCGCTCGAGCTGTTCAAACTACCGGTGAATCTCGGCACCACCGCCGAGGGCGAACCGGTCCAGGCAAACATCGGCCGCTTCGGTCCGTACATCAAGTACGGCGCGAAGTACGTGTCGCTCAAGCCGCCGGATGATCCGTACACGGTGACGCTGGAGCGCGCTCTCGAGGTCATCCGCCTCAAGAAGGAAGCGGACGCGAACCGCATCATCCAGGACTTCGGCGTCGACAACATCCAGGTGCTCAACGGGCGCTACGGTCCGTACATCACCGACGGCAAGCGCAACGCGCGCATTCCGAAGGACACGGATCCGAAGGCCGTGACGCTCGAAACCTGCCGCGAGCTGCTGGCCGCGGCGCCGCCGCGCGGCAGCCGGTTCGGACGCAAGAAGACGCCGGCGAAGAGCCCGCCCGCGAAGGACGCGTCGGCGAAAGAAGCGGCGGCCAGCATGGAAAAACCGGTCGCCGCGAAGCCCGCCAAGAAATCCGCGGTGAAGACCGCGAGCGCCGCGGGCGAGAGCACGAAGAAATCGGCGGCGCCGAAGAAGAAGTCGGCCGCGAGCGCGAAGAAAACTTCATCGAAGCCCAAGAAGAAAGAACGAAAGTCGTGAAGCTTATGTTCAATCCGGCGCGCGCCCACGATTGAATTAAGTCCAAACGCGGAGTAGCGTCGAAAGCGGGTCCTGGATAACACGGTGCGAGAACGGACATCGCGCTGCTCGCGGCAACAAAGAAGAACCGCCGCGTTCCCGTGAACCAGGAACAGGTCTGACTATTCCGCGTGGCCGCGACGTGGTCATCGCCGCGAGGGATCGCTGTTTGCTGGGAGCAGACACTATTCGAGCGCCGTTCACGCGCAATAGTCAGACCCGTTCCTGGCCCGGCGTGCATCCGGAATAACAGGTTCTCAGGGGATAAATTCAAATGAAGAGCAAACGTGTCGGTCACGGCCACGTGAAGTGGGCCGTGTGCAGCGCGTTGCTGACTGCTTCGACTCTCGCGGCGGCTGCGCCGCGCGAGGCCGATGCGGTGAGCCTCGCGCGCATCAGTTCCTTCGCATTGCCCCAGGCCATCGTGACCGAGGGCATTCCGTCACCGAGATTGCATTCGAGCCTCGTCGGCCTCGCCGGCCGGCACGAGGTGCTCGTGCGTCTGCGCGGCCCGTCGGTCGCCGGATCGCGAGGTGCGGTGACGCGCGAAGCGGTGCTCGCAGAGCAGGCTGCGTTCATCGGTCGCGCGCTCTCGCAGAATCCCAGCACCGAGGTCGTCGCCTCCGTGCAGCTCGTCCTGAACGCGGTCGTTCTCAACGTGGACGCGGCGGATCTGCCCGCCCTCGCCCGCGACTCGGCGATCACGCGCGTGGTCGGCGTATCCAACTACGAACACGATCTTTCCGAGACCGTGCCGTACATCGGCGGCAGCGCGGCGCAGGATTGGGGCGCGAAGGGACACGGCGTCCGCATCGCCGTCATCGACAGCGGCATCGACTACACGCACGCCGCGTTCGGCGGTCCCGGCACGCAGTGGGCTTACGAGGCGGCCTGGGCGCCGTTGCCGGCCGCGGGTGAACCCGCGATCCCCGCGCTCACGAGTGGTGGTTATCTCGTCATCGACGATCCGAACACCCGGGCGGACAACAAGCTCTTCCCCAGTGACAAGATCATCGGCGGCTACGACTTCGTCGGCGAGCGTTGGCCCAACTCCCCGAACGGCGCGTTGGAACCGGATCCGGATCCGATCGCGGCGCCGGACGCCACCACCAATGGCGGTCACGGCACACACGTCGCGGACATCATCGCCGGAAAGAATGGCGTCGCGCCCAAGGCGAGGCTGTACGCGCTCAAGGCATGCTCCGCGCCGGCGACGTCGTGCAGCGGCACCGCGCTCATCCGTGCGATGGAGTTCGCGGTCGATCCGAACGGCGACGGCGATATCAGCGATCACGTCGACATCATCAACATGTCGCTGGGATCGGTGTACGGACAACCGTTCGACGACGATCTGTCGGCCGCCGTGGACAACGCCACGGCCATCAACGTGCTGACCGTCGCGTCGGCGGGCAACAGCGCGGACAAGCAGTTCATCACGGGCTCGCCGGGCGCCGCTTCGACCGCGCTCAGCGTCGCGCAGACGGCCGTGCCGTCCGCGAACCTGCAGCTCTTGTCGGTCCTCGCGCCCACGGCGAGCACGCGTGGCGCGGTGTTCCAGCCGTGGTCCGCGCCGCTCACGAGCACGATCGAGGGCGTGGTGTTCTATCCCACGGATGCCGCCAGACGCGTCGCCTGCGCGGACGCGAATGGAACGAGTCCCTACGCGCCCGGAGAGCTGGCGGGACGCATCGTGCTCGTCGATCGCGGCACCTGCTCGTTCAGCCTCAAGATCGCGAACATCGCCGCGGCGGGCGGCCTGGTCGGCATCATCGGCCTGATCACCGCGGACGTGCCGTTCGCCGGCGCCTTCGGTGGTGGTACGCAGACCATCCCGGGTTACATGATCAGCCTGGCGGACGCGAACGCGATTCGCGCGGGTGCGCAGGTGCGCTTCGACCCGGCCAACCTGGTTTCGCTCGCGGGAACCCTGGCGTCGACGTCGTCGCGCGGTCCGCGCTTCGACGACAGCATCGTGAAGCCCGAAATCAGCGCGCCCGGCGCGTCGGTCTCGGCGATGTCGGGCGGATTCACCGGCACATCCGCGTTCGGTGGCACTTCGGGCGCGGCACCCATGGTGACCGGCGCGGCCGCCGCGCTCAAGCAGTGGCGTCCGGAGCTCACCGCGCTCGAGCTCAAGCAGCTGCTGATCAACACGGCACGTCCGACGGTGTTCCAGCCGTCTGTCGCGGCGTCGGTGCTTCCGGACCAGCTCGCGCCGATCACGCGTATCGGTGGCGGCGAGGTGGATACGCTCCGCGCGATCCTCGCGCCGGCGCTGGTTCGTGACGTGACCGGCGATGCCGTCTCGGACATCCATGGCGCGATCAGTTTCGGCTACCTGGATGCCGCGAAGGCCTCGACGACGTTCACGAGGAAGCTGCAGCTCGAGTCCTTCGGCGGCAAGTCGCGGACTTACACGGTGACGCCGTCGCTGCGCTACCAGAACGATCGCGACAATGGCGCGGTTTCGATCTCCGTGTCGCCCACGGTCGTGTCGTTGCCCGGCGGCGGAACCGCAGAAGTGACGGTGACGTTGCAGGTGGACGGCACGAGGCTGCGCAACAACCAGATGAACTCGGGTTCACTGGGCAACGCGATCGGGCCATTGACTCTCAACGAATACGACGGCTTCGTCACGTTCGATGGCGCGGATCACACGCTGTCGATGCCGTGGCACATCCTGCCGCGCAAGTCCGCCGAAGTGTCCGCGTCGTTGCCGACCGGTCACCTGGTGGTCAACCAGCAAGGTCAGGGGACGGTGTCGCTCTTGAACACCGGCGTGGGTGACGCGGGCATCACCGCGTACTCGCTGCTCGCCACGGGCACGGATCGTCCGGGCGGCGCGCACGGTGAACAGACGCCGAATCCGGATCTGCGCGCCGTCGCCGTGAACACCTTCCTGGTCCCGGCGGGCACCTGCGGTGCGTCGCAGAACTTCGTCTGGGAATTCGTCTTCAACATGTTCGAACGCAAGGCCACTCCGGCCGGAACGTGGCATGAAGTCGACCTCGACGTGAACAACGACGGCACCACGGACTTCTTCGTGATCAATCAGGACGTCGGCGGCGTCACGCAGCTGTCGGATGGCCGCCAGGTCACCGCCGTGATCAATGCGGCGACCAACACGGGAGTGCTGCGATTCTTCGCCGAACACGCGACGAATTCGGCAAACGTGATCCTGCGCGTCTGCGGCAGCGACCTGGGTCTGACCATCAATCACGTCGGGTTGCCGATGGTGGCGGACTTCCGCGCCACGTCCTGGTACTTCGGCGGCGACGAGTCGCACCTCGGTCCGTTCGTGATCACGCCGTTCGGCGAGGAGTTCACGGGTGCGGTATCGGGCGACCTGCTCCCGGCGGGCCAGTCGGGCACGCTCGTCGTGCAGCAGTGGGGCATGTTCCCGGGAACGTCGTCCCATGAAGGTTTGCTGCTCATCAACAACAGCGACCTGGGCGCGGCGAATCGCGGCGGCGCCACCGCAGCGACGGAAGCGCTGATCCTGCCGCGCTGATCGCGGACGGGTGACGCGCCGTACGGCGCATACCGGCCCCCGCGGGCAACCGCGGGGGCCTTTCTTTTTTCCCCTGGTAGTTAGCCGGTGGCGGGCAGGTCGAGCGCGACGGCGCGTTCGACGCGGGCGATGAAACAGCCGGCCTGCGCGTGGCGCACGTGCAACCACGAGGCCGCGTGTTCGTCGAACAGTTCGCGGATCTGCTCCTCCGCGGACCGATCCGCGCGCGCCAGGAGCGCGACGACCTTGCTACCCGGCAGCCGCGCCTCGAAGGCCAGCGGCAGCTCGCGCAGCTCGTCCGGGAATCCATCGCCGGAATGCGCGACGCAGTGATCCGCGTGGATGAAGACGGGACCCGGTGCCATGAGGCTCGAATCGCCCGCCGGCCGCCACGTGAACAGCAATCGCTGATCGCGGCCCACGGCGAAGGGCTTCAGGCAACAGCGGCACGGGCCGGTGCCCGACGCCGTCTCCAGATGCGCCGGATGCCCGTAACCCGGCGAGCGGCGTGTCCGCCGGACCTCGTCCGCCACGTGCTGCGGAATTCCTCGTACGGTGAATTGCATGATCGCTCCGATGACGATGCGTCATCGTCACACCGGGCATGACGCGGAGCGACCCGAAGCTTGCTGACTTCAGCGGACGGGGCGCGTTTCCGGGGGTGGCGACGTCGCTGGATCCGCCCCCCGCTTGACCTTGTCCGAGAGCTTGTTCGCGGGTAGTGAGGACTCAATGCCGCAGGTCACGACATTCCCGCGCGTGTCGGTGTTGTACGTGAACTCGCCGGCGCTGGTCTTCGCGACCACGCGAAAACCCGGCACGAGATTCTGGGTGTAGAAACGTCCGGGCTCGGGACATCCGAGCGAACCATCGCTCCACGTGAGGCGCTCGGCGCGCGTGAGGACCACGGCGCTTTCAGCCACGCGAAACCGGCGCGCGGCATCCGCGACCACCGCGCGGCGCACTTCGCGTGGCATCTCCGCGCTACTCACCGGTTCACCGGCGGGGGCGGCTGGCGTTTCGACCACCTCGGGAATGCGCTTCGGCGGCGCGATCGCGCGCGGTGGCGGGGCCTCCGTGGCGCACGCCGGCAGCACGAGTCCGATCACGCAGATCGTCAGCGATTCCCGCGCGAGTTTCTTCATCCGCTTCACTCCTCGTGTCGACAGTGTATAAACGCGGCTCCCGGCGCGCCGGGTTCCGATGAAATACCGCCACCAATATCACGCCGGCAACTTCGCCGATGTCCACAAACACGTGGTCCTGCTCGAGGCCCTCGCCGCGCTTGCGCGCAAGGACAAGGGCTTCCTGTACGTCGACACTCACGCGGGGCGCGGCGACTACGACCTGCATCCCGGCGATCCCGCGCACCCGGCGGAATGGCAGGGCGGCATCGCGAAACTGCTGGCCGCGCGGCCGCGGCACCCCGCGCTCATCCGATACCAGGAAATCGTCGCCGCGGGCGTACATGGCGGAAGCCTGCGATACCCGGGCTCTCCGATGCTCGCCGCGCTCGCGCTGCGCCCTTCGGACCGCGCGGTGTTCTTCGAGACCCAACGCGACGAGGCCGGGCACCTGCGCAAGCTCCTGTCGAACCGCCCGCGCGCGCGCGTCGAATCTTCGGACGGTTTCGCGGGACTGCGCTCGTTGTTGCCGCCGCCCGAGCGCCGCGGATGCGTGCTGATCGATCCGCCGTTCGAGGAACGCGAGGACCACGCGCGTGTGCTCGCCGCGGTCACCGATTCGCTGCAACGCTTCGAAACGGCCGTCCTCATGTTGTGGCTGCCCGTCAAACTACGGGGGGATTTCGACGGCTGGCTCGCCACGTTGCGCGCCTCGACCGCGAGACCCGTGCTGGCCTCGCTGCTGTGGATGCAGCCCTGCGATTCGCGCGCCGCGCTCAACGGATCGGCCATCGTGCTGGTCAACCCGCCCTATCTAGTCGAGGAAGGCATGCGCGGATGGCTACCCGAGGTGCGCGAGATCCTCGGCGGACCACAGTCCGGCTGCGAGATCCTCAGCGGAAGCTGACGCCGCTCGCGATTTCTCCCGCGACCGACCGCGGCACGGTGTCGTCACGCGAGACGACGGCCACGGCGCCGCCGGCGGCCGGCAGCAGCACTCCGCGCAGGTTTCCTTCCGTGAACTCGCGGCGCACCGACACCCGCTCTTCCGGCAGCAGCATCACCGTGAGCGGACCCTCGTCGGTCTGCACGACGAGATGCGGCACCTGCCGGCCGTTGAACGGACACGTCATCGCGTAGACGATGGGATGCGTGGTGTCGAAGCTGACACCCGCGGCGGAGAGCATCGCCGTGACGTCGGCGGTCGCGACCCGCTCCACGTGCTCCCAACTACCCGGCTCGTGACTCACGTGCTCGGCGACCTGGCCCGCGAGCGCGGGCGCCGGACGCAGCAGCCAGAAGCCGCCGCCCAGCAGCACCGCCAGCAACACGGACGCCGCGAGCGCGTAGCGGCGCGCGGGTGGCGCCTTCTTGCGAAACCCTTCGACGGGTAGTTCGAGCGCGGCGCGCAGGCGCGCATCGAGCGCGAGGGTTTCCTCGCGAAAGCGGCGGCATTCAGCGCAGTTCTCGAGATGCGCGGCGACGTCGGGCGCCAGCGACTGCGGGTCGCCGCCGAGCTGCACGCGCACGTGCCGACAATCGAGTCGCGGCGCGCTCATTCGGCGTCCTCCGCGGCCTCGAGACCGTAGAGGGTCCTCAGGCGGTTGCGCGCGCGGAACAGCCGCGTCAGGACGGCGGGCTGGCTCAGCCCGAGCTGGCTCGCGATCTCCGCGGTGCTGAATCCGCCTAACACCTGCAACACCAGCGGCTCCCGGTATTCGTCGGGGAGCTGCATGATCGCCCGGCGCAGGTCGGCGAGGCCGGCATCTCCGTCGGTAGCAAGGGCCGGGTCACCGAGGGCCTCGACCTCGTCGACGTCCACCGTGGGCAGGCGTTTGCGTTCGAACAGGCGCGCGTGTTCCCGGCGCACGATGGTCAGGAGCCACGGCCGCGCGGCCGCGGGATCCTTGAGCTCCTCGCGTGATTTCCAGGCCCTGATCAGTGTTTCCTGCACGACGTCCTCCGCCACGGCCCGATCGCGCGCCAACCAGAACGCGAATCGCAGCAGGTCTGGCCGCAACATCTCGAGCAATCGAGAGAAAGGCGTTCCGGTCGTGTTTCCGCCACGGCTGTGGTTCATGTATAAGACCGCCCGAAAGGGGCCAATATTTCAGCCATGCACACACCGGATCAGTACGGAGTGGTCGGTCATCCGATCAACCACAGCTGGTCGCCTTTCATCCACGGCCTGTTTGCAAAGCAGACGGATCAGTCCCTGGTCTATCGCCTGTACGACATCGCGCCCGAAGACTTCCGCGTGCAGGTACTGGAATTCTTCACGAGCGGCGGACGCGGTCTCAACGTGACCGTACCACACAAGGAAGCCGCGGCGGAGCTTGCCAACGAGCTCACGGCGCGCGCAGATCGCGCGGGCGCGGTCAATACGCTGATCCTGAGCGAAGAGAACAGCCTGCTAGGCGACAACACCGACGGCCATGGCCTGGTCACCGACCTGCGCAAGAACCTCGGCTTCGCGATCACCAACCAGCGGATCCTGATCCTCGGCGCCGGCGGCGCGACCCGCGGAGTGGTCGAACCCCTGCTCGGCCTCGGGCCCACGGAGCTCGTGATCGCCAACCGATCCCCGATGCGCGCCGTGAATCTCGCATCGCTGTTTTCCGACCTCGGCCCGGTGCGCGGCTGCGGCTTCGACCAGGTCGGCGACGACCCCTTCGATCTCGTGATCAATGCCACGGCGGCCGGGCTCGCGGGCAGCGTCCCCGACGTGAGCCCCGCGGTGATCGCCAGTCATACGGTCTGTTACGACATGAGTTATAGCAAATCGGCGACACCGTTCGTGACCTGGGCGGTTGAACACGGCTGCGCACGAGCCCATAAAGGCTGGGGCATGCTGGTCGAACAGGCGGCGGAGTCGTTCACGCTCTGGCGCGGCGTGCGTCCGGATACCGAGCCCGTGCTTGCGGCGCTCGGTGTGAAGTAACCACTTTTCGAGAGAGCCATTTTGATGAGTCCAGCCGACGCTTCCATCAGCGGCACGGCCCTGCCGGCCTTCGATCGATTCCGCGCCAACGAGATCGAAACCACCATTCGAGCGCTGCTCGAGCGCAACCGCGGCGAAGTGGCGACGCTCGAATCGCAGCCCACCCCGACGTTCGAGAACACGGTGCTGGCGCTCGAGCAGCTTTCGCATCGCCTGTCACGCACCTGGTCTCCGGTCAGCCACCTCAATGGCGTCCTCAACTCCGACGAGTTGCGCGCCGGGTACAACGCGTGCCTGCCGCTGCTCTCGAACTACTGGACGGAACTCGCGCAAAGCGAACCGCTGTATCGCGCCTATAGCGCGATCGCCGCGAACGAGGGCGACAGGCTGGATGGCGCGCAGCGCCGGGTCATCGAGCGCGCGCTCGAGGATTTCCGCCTCGCAGGTGTCGGACTGCCGACGGAGCGGAAGCAGCGTTACAAGGCGGTCGTGCAGGAGCTCGCCACGCTCGGCGCGAAGTTCGAGGAGAACGTGCTCGATGCGATGAACGCATGGACCAGACACGTCACCGACGTCGCGGAGCTTTCCGGGATCAACCCGGTGATCGTCGAGCAGGCGCGCGAGCGCGCCGCCGCGCAGGGACTGGAAGGCTGGTTGTTCGCGCTCGAGCAGCCCACCTACGTGGCCGTGATGAACGACGCGGATTCGGAATCGCTGCGACGCGACTTCTACGAGGCGTGGAGCACGCGCGCTTCGGAACGCGGCCCGACAGCTGGCAAGTTCGACAACACGGAGGTGATCGAGAAAATCCTCGCGCTGCGCCACGAAGCCGCGCGGCTGCTCGACTTCCCCAACTACGCGGCTTATGCGCTCGCGACGCGCATGGCCCCTTCCACCGAGGCGGTGTTCGAATTCCTGCGCAAGCTCGCGCGGGTGGCGAAGCCCGCCGCCGAGCGCGAAGTCGCCGAGCTCGAGCAGTTCGCCGGCCGCAAGCTCAACGCCTGGGACATGGGCTATTTCGCCGAGAAGCTGCAGCAGAAGCTGTTCACGATCACGCAGGAGGAGTTGCGGCCCTATTTCCCGCTGCCGCGTGTGCTCGATGGATTGTTCGAGGTCGCCGGCAAGTTGTTCGGCGTGCGCATCGTCGAGCGCAAGGGCATTCCGATGTATCACCCGGACGCGCGTTTCTTCGAAGTGATCGACGACGCGGGCACCATCCGCGCCGGGTTCTACCTCGACGCCTGCGCGCGTCCCAAGAAACGCGCCGGCGCGTGGATGGACGATTGCGTGGGCCGCAAGGATTTCGGCAGCGAGAAGACCATCCCGGTGGCGTACCTCGTCTGCAATTTCCTGCCCGCGGGCACGGGCAAGCCGCCCCTGCTCACGCACGACGACGTCGTGACGCTGTTCCACGAGTTCGGCCACGGCCTGCACCACATGCTCACCCGCGTGGGTTATCCATCCATTGCCGGAATAAACGGAGTCTCCTGGGACGCGGTCGAGCTGCCGAGCCAGTTCATGGAGAACTTCGCGTGGCGTCCCGAGGTGCTCGCGACGATGGCGCGGCACTACGAATCCGGCGAGCCGCTGCCGGCCGCGAAGCAGGCGCAACTTCTGGGCTCGCGTACCTTCCATGCGGGTCTCGCGACCGTGCGCCAGCTCGAATTCGCGTTGTTCGATTTCCGCCTGCACGCCGAGTACGACGCCGCGAAGGGCGCGCGCGTGCGCGAGATCCTCGCGGAAGTGCGCCGTGAAGTCGCGGTGTTTCCCGTGCCGGAATGGAACCGGCTGCCTAACAACTTCGGGCACATCTTCGCGGGCGGTTACGCCGCGGGTTACTACAGCTACAAGTGGGCCGAGGTGCTCGCGGCCGACGCGTTCGCGGCGTTCGAGGAACACGGCGTGTTCGATCGCGCGACCGCGCAGCGTTTCCTCGATTCGATCCTCTCGCGCGGTGGCAGCCGCAAGGCGCTCGATGCGTTCGTGGAATTCCGCGGCCGCGAGCCGGACGTCAACGCGCTTCTGAAGCAGCAGGGCCTCGCGCCTTGAGCGAAATCCAGGTTGCCACCTGGAACGTGAACTCGCTGCGCGTGCGCGGCGAGCAGCTCATGCAGTGGCTCGCGGACACGAAGCCCGACGTCGTCGCGCTGCAGGAAACGAAGATGCAGGATCCGGATTTCCCGCATCCGGAGTTCACGGCCGCGGGATACCACAGCGTGTTCAGCGGCCAGAAGACGTACAACGGCGTGGCGCTGCTCTCGCGCCTGCCGATGACCGACTTCGTGCGCGACATCCCCGACTTCGACGATCCGCCGCGGCGCGTGCTCGCCGCGACCATCGCGCATCCCGCGGGGGATCTGCGCGTCATCAACCTCTACGTGCCGAACGGCCAGGCGCCGGGCTCCGAGAAGTTCGCATACAAGCTGCGCTGGTTCGAGGCGCTCACCCGCTGGCTGCAGCGTGAAGCGGAGCAGCATCCCAGGCTCATCGTGTTAGGCGACTTCAACGTCGCCCCCGAGGATCGCGACGTGCACGATCCGGCCGCGTGGGTGGGCTGCGTTCACGTGAGTGCGGAGGAACGCGCGGCGCTCGCGCGCGTGCAGGCCCTCGGCCTCGTCGACGCGTTCCGTCATTTCGAGCAGCCCGAGAAATCGTTCAGCTGGTGGGACTACCGCCAGGGTGCGTTCCGTCGCAACAACGGCCTGCGCATCGATCTGATCCTGGTGCATCAGAGGCTGCTGCCGCGCCTGGCCGGCTGCCGCATCGACGTCGAGCCGCGCCGCGCCGAACGGGCGTCCGATCACACGCCCGTCATCGCGACTTTCCGGGCGTCCGACTGACGCGAAACCACGCCGCTTTACAGTAAGTGGCTTTCCCCGGGGATACGGAATGTGTGCGATCGTGACGCAGGTCACGGCAGCCTCAGCCCCGGGTTTCGCCCGCTGGTCTTTTGACCACCCCCTGCCTAGACTCGCGCATCTTGTTAGTGCGCGAAGCAGCAGATCAGTCGTGATCGCCGAATCCCGTCGCAGCGACTACGACGTAACCGACACGGTGCTCGTGAGTTCGGCTCCCGATGTTCGCGCCGCCGTCGAAGAGTTGTTCGCCCGCGTCTGGCCGAACCAGAAATTCCCCGCCTTCGCGCACGTTTTCCACGACTTCGACCGCATGTTCTCGGGCCGCAAGCCCGGCTACTTCGGCGTCGACACCGTCTACCACGATCAGCAGCACACGCTCGACATCACACTCGCGACGGCGCGGCTCATCGTGGGTCACGAATTGCAGGTCCAGGAGGAGCAGAAGTTCGGCCCCGAGCGTGCGATGCTCGGCATCGTGGTCGCGCTGTTCCACGACGTGGGTTACCTGCGCACCACCAACGACGCCGACGTGCCCAACGGCGCCGAGTTCACCACCGTGCACGTGTCGCGCGGCGCCGCGTTCCTCCAGGACTATCTACCCAAGATCGACATGGGCGCCTGGGCGAAGATCGCCGCGGAGATCATCCATTACACGGGCTACGAGCGGCCGTTCAAGAACATCGTCGCGCCCGATCCGCGCGATCACAAGCTCGGGCACCTGATCGGAACCGCCGATCTCATGGCCCAGATGGCCGATCGGTGTTATCTCGAGAAGTGCCGCGATCGCCTGTACGCCGAATTCGTGCTGGCCGGCGTGGCGCTGCCGGTGGGCGAGAACGGCCACGTGAAGGTGCGATACGCATCGGGGCTGGATCTGCTGCGGCAGACGCCGAAATTCGTGTTCGACATGCGCTCGAAGCGCCTCGACGGCGAGTTCAACCGCGCGTACCGCTATCTCGAGATCCTGTTCGGCGGCAGCAACCCGTACATGGAATCCATCGACCGCAACCTCGAATACCTGCAGCGCATCCTGCGCAGCGAGAACTGGCGCCTGCTGCGGCGGCAACCCCCGGTGTTCACGGGCATCGAGGACTCGATGACGACGACGCGCACGCTGATGCTGGGCGCGATCAAGAAGGTCTGGGGCTGACCAGCCGCCGGCTTCAGACGAGCCGCGGCGACAGCCGCGCGACTTCCGGCGCCGCATCCACGGCCGCCACGTACCTCGCGAAATTCTCAGGCAGCGCCTCGAGCACGGCCTCCTTTCCTTCGATGTCCGCCGCCGCGAGCACCTCCCGCAGTTGCGCGGGCGTGAGCGCCGCCAGCGCGCGCTCCGCGACCGGCGCGTAGGAGAGGTGCCAGGGCTCCGGGCTCACCCCACCCCGGTCCGTCGCGTAGGGACGGAAAAAGCCGAACGCATGCATGCGCGCATCCAGCCAGGTAGTTAGTTCGACGAACGGGCCGCCCGCCGCGTACACGGCGGGCACCACCATGAGCCGGTAACCCGCGGGCACCGCGTTCGCGTCCATCACGTCCACGTCGGTGCCCCAGTGATGGCGGCTCGCGCCCGGCAGCGCCGACCACCAGAGGATGGCCTCGACGCGCTCCGCCGCGCCGAGCGCGCGCACGTCGAGCGGCCGGCCGGAACGGTCTTCCATCGGCCGTTCACCCCGGAACTTGCCGTTCCAGATCGCGAGCTGGCGGTCGAAATCCCGGAAGCTGGAGAACGGAACCAGGTCGATTCCGTCCGCCGCCGCGGCCGCCCGCATGGCCAGAAACGGCCCCACGGCCTCGTTATGCAAGGTGCAGCGGGGGTCGGAAAGCTCGACCAGGTGATCACGAGCGCGCCCAGTCAGCTGATCCAGCGTGAATTTTCCGTTTTCCGACATCCGGGCATCGTACCGCAGCGCTCGAAGGCGCATACCGCGCCAGACTTTCTGCGGACCTAGTCGACATCGCGGCAGGACCGCGCCCGGCCCGCGGTGGCCGGCACCGGAATTGCACGGGTAAGATTGCCCACGATTTTGAAAACCCTGGGTGGGGACAGGCGTAAGGGGCACGTGGCCATCGTCAGCTTCAAGAGCAAGTACATCGCACTCGCCGTCATCGCGGCGGTGGCGGTGGCGCTTGCGGTCGGCACCGCGCTCGTCCTCGAGGGTCGCGCGCAGCAAGCGGCGCTGATCGACACCGCGGCCGCCGATTCGCGCGAGCGGGTGCTGGGCGAGCTCTCGTTGCGCGCCAACGCGATCGCGCGTCACTTGGCGACGCGGATTTCGCAGAGCGTACTGATGGGTGACCAGGCTGGACTCGCGGCCGAGGTCGAAGATTTCAAACGCAGCGACACGCTGCTCGGCATCGTGGTGCGGGACATCGGCGGGCGCGAGCTTTACGCCTGGCGTCGCGCCACTCCTGAAACCGGCGCGTTGACGCGCAGCGTCACGGTACCGGTGCGCGCGAACGTCGAAACGTTGCCGGGCATCCAGACACCGAGCACCGTGGGCGAGGCGGAGATCGAGATCCGTTCGCTCGAAACCTCGCCCGATACCGCCGCGGCCCGTACGCGTTTCGACGCGGTGCGGCGTTCGCAGATGCGCCAGGCGTTGTGGGTCGCCGGCGGCATGGGCGTCACGATCCTCGGCATCGGCCTCGCGCTCGCCTGGTGGGCCGGCCGGCGCATGAACCAGCCGATCTCGACGCTGATCAAGGGTGCCGACCGCATCGCTCAGGGTGACTACTCGCGTCCGCTCGAGGTCGGCCGCCGCGACGAGCTCGGCGAGCTGCAGGCGGCGCTCGAGCGCATGCGGCAGAAGCTGCGCCAGACGACGATCAACAAGAACTACCTCACGAACGTGCTCGGCAGCATGAACGATGCCGTGTTCGTGACGTCCCCCGACGGCGTGATCCGCATGGCCAATCACGCGGCCTGCAAACTACTTTCCTGGGGAGAGGAAGAACTCGTCGGCCGCGGCATCATCTCGATCTTCGACGAACGCGAGCGCGACAACTTCGATCTGCTGCGCGCCGCGCACGAGACTCGCGAAGCGGTGGTCAAGACGCGCCACGGGCAGACCATCCCGGTCGCGATCACCGGCTCGCAGATCTCGACCGACGATCCTCAGTACCAGGGAACGATTTTCGTCGTCCGCAACGTGACGGAGCGCAAGCGCGCCGAACGTCGCATCCGTTATCTCGCGCGTTACGACGCCCTGACCAAGGTGCCGAACCGCATGCAGTTCCAGCACCTGCTGCAACAGGCCATCGCGCGCGCGTCGCGCAACAAGACGAGCCTCGCGCTGCTGTACCTGGACATGGATCGTTTCAAGGAGATCAACGACACGTTCGGCCACGCGGCCGGCGATCGCACGCTCGAGATCCTGACCGAGCGACTCACGCGCACGCTGCCGCAGGAAACGGTGATCGGCCGTCTCGCGGGCGACGAGTTCGCGATGTTCGCGGACGACCTCGCGGCCGACGCCGACAATCGCGGCACCGTCGCGCAGCTCGCGCGCGCGGTGCTCGCCGAAATCGGCCGCGCGTTCCAGCTGCAGGAACACGAGGTTTTCCTCACGGCGAGCATCGGCATCGCGTTCTGTCCGCGCGACGCGGAGAACGTGATCGACTTGATCCGCAACGCCGACGCCGCGATGTATCACTCGAAGCAGAACGGCGGCAATTCCTTCGCGTTCTACTCGCCGGAGATGAACGCCGCGGCGGTCGAACGCCTCATGCTCAAGAGCAAGTTGCGCCGCTCGCTCGAGCGCGACGAGTTCCTGATGCACTATCAGCCGAAGGTCGACCTGCGCGACGGACGCATCGTCGGCGCCGAGGCGCTGCTGCGCTGGCGCCTGCCGGGTCACGGCGACATCCCGCCGGCGCAGTTCATTCCGCTCGCCGAGGAAACCAACCTCATTCTGGAGGTCGGCGAGTGGGTGCTGAACCGCGTGTGCCAGGACTACCGCGAGCTGCAGCAGACCGTGAATTCTCCAGGCCGCATCTCGCTCAACCTTTCACTCAAGCAGTTGCGGCAGGCCAGTTTCATCCTTCGCTTCCGCTCGGTGTTCCGCAAACACGGCGTGTCGCCCACGTGCTTCGAGCTCGAGATCACGGAAACCACGTTGATGGCGGATTCCAAGCGCACGCTGCACCTGCTCGACGAGCTGTATGCGATGGGCCTGCACCTGTCCATCGACGATTTCGGCACGGGCTACTCGTCGTTGTCCGCACTGCAACAGTTCCCGATCGGCACGCTCAAGGTGGACCAGTCGTTCGTGCGCGACGTGGACGACGATGAAAGCGACGCGACCATCGTGCGCACCGTCATCGAGATGGGCCGCAGCCTCAAGATGAACGTCATCGCCGAGGGCGTCGAATCGCTCGGCCACCTCACCTTCCTGCGCCGCCATCACTGCGGATTCGGCCAGGGCAGGTTGTTCGGCGAGCCGGTGACGCTCTCCGAGCTCAAGCTGCTGCTCGCGCGCCAGCAGGAGACGGGACCGGCGTTCGCCGGCCTCATCGCGCAGGCCGCGACGGCCGACGCGCTCGCCAAGCCGCGCGGCGCCTGATCCCTACTTCGAACTACCGTCGGCGCCGCAACGCGCGCCGGACGGCGCCAGCCTGTCCAGCTTCTCGAACATCTCGCCGATGCGCCGTGCATTCGCCGCGCGATCGTTGATGATGAGCACGTTGGCCTGGGGCAGCGCCGCGAGATGCGCGGCCTGCGGCATGAGGGGACGCAGGACGGGAACGGAGTGCGCCGCGCACACGTTTTTCGCCGCGAGCAGCACCGTGACGAGTTCGTCGTCGCCTTCCTTGAACGCGAGGTCGTAGTAGGTCTTCACCGGCATCTGGCGCGCGCCGGAGTCGGGCACGACCGTCACGAATCCTTTCTCCTGCACCGCGATGAATGCGTGGACGCGCAGTATCGCGAGCAGGCGATCATAGTCGACCCGCTTCACGTCGAGTCCCGTCGTCGGCACTTCCGCGCGCACGCGGGGGTCGACGACGAACTGCCGGCCCGTCTCGCGCGCAACACGTTCGATGAGATCGCCGATCGGAATCACGGACTGTGCGCCCGCGGCCGGCGGAGTGTCGGCGCCGAACGATATCGACGAGGCGGACAGGAACAACGCCAAAGTGAGGACTTGCATCGATTTCATGTTTTCTCCCTCTGTTTCGATGATCAATGCCGACGCGGCGGCGGCGCAAAGCCGAGCACGGACTCGTCCCAGAACCGATTCGGTCCGGATTCCTCGGCGCAACTCGCGACGCGTTTGCGGCACAGTGTTTCGCGCCATTCGTACTTGATGAAATGCCGGCTGTCGGCCTGCGACCGAGCGACGAACTCGACTTCGACCGCGTGATCGGTGCGGCGATCGCCATAACCCGTGCCCGCGGACTCGCTGCTCGCGTCGCGACGCGCGGATTTTTCCGCGGGAGCGGCGGCCGCCGCGGGACCTGGATCCCGCGCGCGTGAAAGCTCATGGTCGCGTCGGTCGATGCGCGGCGGAGGCACCTCGCGATACACGGCCACCGCGATCACGCCGCGTGCCGAACGATCGCCGAAGGCCTCGGCGTACGAGTCACTCCAGTCGGTGAAGTAGAACTCGTTGATCGCATGGAGATTCGCGCGCCAGCCCGCGTAGTCGTCCGTCGCGAACGGATCGAGCACGTACATGGGCTCGCCGCGCGCGAGCTCCGACTTGCGCCCGTCGATGATGTTGCGTCCATCGACCGCGATGACGAGCCCGAGGCGTTCGCCGGTGACGTTGCGCACCCTGATGCCGTAGCGCGCGCCTTTCTCGGCCTGTAGATAGGAACGCAGGGCGCCGTCGCGCGCGGCGACGGGGAACTCCCGGAATACCCGGCCGTCGTTTCCAATCACCTCGATCACGACCGCCGACGCGTCGTAGGCGCCGGCCAAGGACGCGAATGTCAAACTACCGGCCAAGGCCGCGAGCAAGGACGCCCTGTTCATACTGATTCTCCTCGGGTACGCGTGGTGCGCACGCTCCGGATGAACGTGGCGTGAAGCCGGCTCGGGTTAGGGCTGGCCGTCGGGAAGCGCGATCAGGAGATGCCGCACGGACGCGTACCCTTCGGGAAAGACCCAGTCGTGTTCCGTCAGGAGCTCATCGGCGAGCGCCCAGGGCGCCCCATCGAGCAGCACCTCGCTGCCCGCGAGCTGCCCGTCGAAGGCGCCGACGAAGACGCGCAGCCAGTGCGCCCCCGCGGCGATTTCGCGCGAATAGAGTTCCGACAGCCGGCCGAAGAAGCGGGGGTACCCTTCGATGCCGGCCTCCTCGCGGGTCGAAACGGTCAGCAGCGGGCCGGAACACACGCGCCACGCGTGCGCGGCTCCCTGCCAGTCTTCCCACTCGACCTGCTCCGAGCCGCATTCGTGGGTCGTCAGGGCTTCGGCGACGACGTGAAATGAGCCGATGAGGAATTTCTCGAAGGCGTTCTGCTCCGCGCTTTCGAGCGAGCCACCGATGCCGGCGAAGGAGTCCAGCAGTTCGCGGCCACCCAGCCGCGGCGAGGAAATCGCGAAATCGACCTGGACCTGGAAGGTGCCGCTCACACCCTCGCGGGTGAAGACCCGTGGTTCGATGACCAGTCCGTCGCGGACGGCCAGAGTCTTTCCGGCGCGCTCGGCAGGCAGACCGTGCGCGTCGAATGTCGCGCGCAACATGTCGAGAATCCGTTCAGTCATGCGAGTTCATCCCCTCCCATTCCCGCCGCAGCCTCGCGCTTTCCATGCAACCGGCCCCGCTGATCACTAGAATCGCGCGCCATGCTTGAACTTCGCGATGTTCGCCTGCGGCGAGGCGCGGCGGTGCTCTTCGACCGTGCGAATCTGACCATTTTTCGCGGCGACAAGATAGGCGTCGTCGGGCGCAACGGCTGTGGGAAGTCGAGCCTGCTGGCATTGCTGCGCGGGGAACTGGCCCCCGACACGGGCGACTACTCGATGCCCGGCAAGCTGAACTTCGTCTCGGTATCCCAGGAATTGCCGCGCACCGAAGCCACCGTGCTCGAATACGTGCGCGGTGGGGATACGCGCCTGATGGAGATCGAGGCCGAGCTCGGGAAAGCCCGTGCGGCCGACGACGGCATGCAGGAAGCCCACCTGTTAGGCGACTACGAGCTCGCGGGCGGCTACACGTCGGCGGCGCGCGCCGCTGAGCTTGCGGATGGCCTGGGATTCGCGCCCTCCGACATCGAGCGGCCCGTCAAACAGCTTTCCGGCGGACTGCAGATGCGCGCGAACTTGGCGCGCGCGCTGATGTCGCGCGCGGACGTGCTCATGCTCGACGAGCCCACCAACCACCTCGATCTCGACGCGGTGTTGTGGCTCGAGAAATGGTTGCAGCGATTCCAGGGCACGCTGCTGCTCGTGTCGCACGACCGCGAATTCCTCGACGACATCGTGAACCGCGTGGTGAACATCGAGAACGGCCAGCTCACCCACTGGACTGGCAACTACACCGATTTCCAGCGGCAACACGCCGCGAGCATCCAGCAGACCGCGGCGATGGCGGCGCGCCAGCAGCGCGAAGTGGCGCGGCTGCATTCGTTCATCGACCGCTTCCGCGCCAAGGCCAGCAAGGCGCGCCAGGTGCAGAGCCGCATCAAGGCGCTGTCCAAGCTGGAGACCATCGCGACGTACCAGGAGCTCGAGACCTTCGAGTGGGAGTTCGCGGCGTCCAACAAACTACCGCAGCCGCTGGTCACGCTCGACGGCGCTTCCGCGGGTTACGGCGAGCGCATCGTCGTCGCCGGCGTCGGACGTTCGGTCAATCCGGGCGAACGCATCGGTATTCTCGGACGCAACGGGGCGGGCAAGTCCACGCTCATGAAACTGATCGCCGGCGCCCTGCCGCCGGCGGGCGGAGACCGCGTCGCGTCTCCGGACCTGATCGTCGGCAACTTCGCGCAGCTCGAAGTCGACCGGCTGGACTCGCGCGACACCGCGCTCGTCGCGCTCACCCGCCGCATCGACGAGATCGGCGCGCGCCCGCAGTGGGACGAGCAGCGCCGGCGCAATCACCTCGGCGGCTTCGGCTTCCGCGGCGACCGCGTGTTCGAACCCGTCGTCCACTTTTCGGGCGGCGAACGCGCGCGGCTCGCGCTCGCGATCCTGGTGGCCGAACGCCCCAACCTGCTGCTGCTCGACGAGCCTACCAACCACCTCGACTTCGAGATGCGCCATTCGCTCATCACCGCGCTGCAGGATTTCGCCGGTGCGGTCATTGTCGTGTCGCACGATCGCGGACTGCTGCGCAGTGTCTGCGACCAGTTCTGGCTGGTCGCGGATGGCCGGGTGTCCGACTTCGACGGTGACCTCGACGACTACGCCAATTGGCTGGAGAAGCGCGGGAGCGCCGCCACGACGCCCGCCCAGCCCAAGCCCCGCGCCGAGGACCGGCGCGACCGCAAACGCGGCGCGCAGAATTCGAAGCAACTGGAGATAAAGGCGATCGAGGTTTCGCTCGAGAAGCTGGGAATCGAGCGCGGAAAACTCGAGCATGAGCTCGCGGGTCTCGACTACGCCCGCGATGCCGCCCACGCGCGCAAGGTCACGCAGCGGCATGCCGCGGTCGTGCGGGAAGTCGGGGAATTGGAGACACGGTGGCTCGAACTATCCGAGCGGCTAGAATCGTCCGATGGGTCCCATGGCTGATGAGCCGGACGACATAGGAATAGACACTTCTCCGCCCCCTCCGGAGCCGGTCCGCAAGCGGCGTTATGGCCGCTGGATCTTTCGAGGATTCCTGGCTCTGTGGCTGGCCGTCGCGCTCTGGAATCTCTACAAGCCCTTGCCCGCGGGCATGCGGGTGCGGGGCCCCATCGTCGAGACCCCGCTGAACGAGCTGCATTTCCTGAGCGACGTGACCGGCGCGGACGCCTTCGGTGCCCCCGTCGTCCGGCAGCAGATCTTCGATCGCGTGCTGGCGCTGATCGGCAACGCGCGCGAGTACGTCGTGCTCGACTTCTTCCTGCTGAACGCCCAACGCGGCGCCAGCGTCACGGAAGCGCCGCACCGCGCGCTGTCCGGCGAGCTGCGCGACGCGCTGCTGGCGCGCAAACGCGCGGTGCCGGAACTCAAGGTGCTGATCGTCACCGATCCCATCAACGATGTGTATGGCGCCCTGCCCGCGCGTGATTTCGCCGATCTGCGCGCGGCGGGAATCGACGTCGTGCCCGTCGACCTCGACGCGTTGCGCGACTCGAACCCTATCTACTCGGCGCTGTGGCGGATCACGATGAACTGGTGGTCCGGCGACGGCCGCGGCGAGCCGTGGTTGCCGAACCCGCTCGATGCCGGTCCCGAACGTGTGAGCTTCGGCGCGTGGGCCCGCCTGCTCAATTTCAAGGCGAATCACCGCAAGGTGATCGTCGCCGACGACGGGCGGGGCGGCATCACCGGGATCGTGACGTCGGCCAATCCGCATGACGCGAGCAGCCGGCACACGAACGTCGCGCTGCAGTGTTCCGGCGCCGCGCTCGAGCCGCTGCTCGAGAGCGAGCTCGCGCTCGCCCGCCAGGCCGGCTGGAATTCGTGGGCGCCGCCCGCGCCGAAACCCATGGAGCCGGTCCCGCCCGAGAATGCCGCGCGCGTCCAGGTGCTCACGGAAAGCGAGATCCGCTCGGCGATCGTGCGCAATTTCTCGGGCGCGCGCGCCGGCGACAACATCGACGTCGCGATGTTCTATCTATCGGACCGGGAAGTCATCGCCGCACTGCTCTCCGCCGCACGGCGCGGCGTCGCGGTGCGCGTGATGCTCGACCCCAACAAGGACGCGTTCGGCAGGACCAAGAACGGAATCCCGAACCGCTCCGTGGCCTCCGAGCTCGCGGCTGCGTCGGACGGTGCGGTCAAGGTGCGCTGGTTCCGCACGCACGGCGAGCAGTTCCACGCGAAGCTCGTGGCGCTGCGTACCGCGGACGAATTCTGGTTCACGCTCGGTTCCGCGAATCTCACGCGGCGCAATCTCGCGGATTTCAATCTCGAGGCGAACGTCGCGGTCAGCGTGCCGCTCAACGCGCAGATCGCCGCGGACGTCAGCGGCTGGTTCGAATCGCTGTGGAGCAATTCGGGTCCACCCGCGCTCGAGTACACCGCCGAGTTCGGCGCCTACGCCGACCCGGCGCAGGGCACGTACTGGCTGTATCGGCTGATGGAGTCGACCGGGATGTCTACCTTCTGAGCGCCTGGCCGCTGGCCTGGTCGGCGCGCGGCTCGCCCGCCACCGCCGCGGCCGCCGCCTGCGCGAGATCGCCCGCCGCCGCCGCCCTCGCCGTTTCGAATGCCCC
>JAEZCR010000137.1 GCA_023433465.1 Pseudomonadota bacterium
CGCTCGACGCGGCCATCATCTTCGCGCCCGTGGGCGCGCTCGTGCCCGCGGCGCTCGCCGCGGTGCGCAAGGGCGGGCGTGTGGTCTGCGCGGGCATCCACATGTCGGACATCCCGGCGTTTCCGTATCGACTGCTGTGGGAGGAACGTTCGGTCCTGTCGATCGCGAATCTCACTCGCGCGGATGGGCAGGACTTCATGCGCGTCGCGGCCCGCGTGCGGCTGCGCCCGGCGGTCGAGCGTTTCGAGCTGGAGCGCGCCAACGAGGCGCTCGCGCGAGTGCGGGACGGACAATTGCGCGGCGCGGCGGTGCTGGTTCCCTAGGTCTTATTTCGCGCCGCCGGTACTGGCGGACAATCCATGAATGAGGCCGATTCCGGCACGACTGCTCGCGTTACTCCCCACGCTTGCGCTGATCCACATGCTCGCACTGCCGTGCGGTTGCGCCGTGAGCAAGCCCGCACCGTCGGAGCCGGAGGTGGTGGAAGGCCTGGCTCGTGTCCCGTCCACGCGAGTCGACACCGTCCTCGCCGCGCCGGGCGTATCGCTCGCTGACTACCGCCGCGTGATGCTGGATCCAGTCGAGGTCGGGTTCGTGGAGGGCTGGGAGAAACGCAACCCCGGCGTGACCGCCGAGGACATCACGCGGATCCGCTCGCAGGCGGGGGCGGCGTTCCGCGAGATCTTCGGCTTCGCGCTCAGCGCGAACGGGGGTTATGGCCTGACCACGCAGCCGGATCCCGACGTGCTGCGCGTGAGCACCAGGATTTCGAATCTCGAGGTCGGCAAGTCGCCGGCGGACGCGGCCACGGTGCGCCCCGCGTACGTGGTCTCATCGGCCGATCTCGTCTTGCTCATGGATTTGCGCGACTCGCGCAGCGGCGCGCTGCTGGTGCGCGCCATCGATCGCGGGAAGGTCCGCCAGGCCGGCGACATGCGGATCGACGATTCGGTGACGAACTCGACCGATGCGCGCCGCGCGCTCGAGATGTGGGCCGGGCTGCTGCGGGAGGCGCTCGACGAGGCTCGCGCCAACTCGGCCGGCGCAGCGCCTCAGTGACGTCCCATCTGGATGTCGGCGACCTTGTCGCGGTAGTCGGCCTTCGGATCGCGGCCTAACAACAACTTCGCGCCCGCGACCAGGCTGAATTCGTTGAGCCACATTTCCGCGTGGTCGGGCTCGAAGCGCAGCAGCGCGAGCCGTGGATCGTCCTTGCCGCCCTCGTACCACGCGGCGACGAAACGGTTCCACAATTCATCGATGATCGCAGGGTCGTTGTGGATGGACAGCTCGCCCTGCACGGACGCGAAGACTTCGTGTCCCTTGGACGAGAACTGGAGTACCGCGCGGCGTGGCACGTCGAGCGCATTCGTGAGCTCCGTGCCCTTGGCGCTGAAGAACCAGATCGGTCCGCGTTCGTGGGGTTCATGGCGGATCTGCGCGGACATGGGCCGCGTGTGGCCGGACTCGCTCTCGAGTCCGAGCATCGCGACGCGGTCGTCCGCGAGGGCCTTCCAGAATTTGGCTTCGATTTCGGCGTCGGTCGTCATGGCGTGCTCCGTGTGTAGGCACGCAGCATCGCAAGCTCGATGTCCGATATCTGTCGGAAACGGCGACGGTCCCCATTCAGGCCTGCACGGCCGCGTCAGCTGATTCCGCGTGAAACGGGGATCAATTCCCGTTCCATCGCGGCATTGCAGGTGAGAATGGGGAACGCCCCGGGGCTGTCAGCCTCGATTGGATGCGACCTCGGGCAGGCGCTTGGCCGGCCGGTAGTTCGTCACGTTCGGGTTGCCCACCGCGGCGACGCCGCCGGTGAAGGCTTCCTCGACGCAGTCCTCGTAAGCATCGCGCAGGCCCAGGATCCTCGTGTCGATCGACCCGCAGACCGATTGCGCGGCGTTGCGGATGCGCTTGCGAAGAATCTTGACGTCCTGCGCGGACTCGAGGTTCAGGTCGCCGTACTTGACGACGACGCTGACGGTCTCGTGCCGCGCCTCGGCCTGGGCGATGCCGCCCAGGGCCAGGGCGGCGACGGCCGCCGTAAGTAGTTTGATCGATTTCATGTGTGCTCCTCTCGATGTCGGTGGTGTGTCTTGGAGGAGCGCATCCTGCCCGCGCGACCGGGGCCTTGTGTTCCGGAGTTCTGAGGGATTGTTTAGTTTTCCTATTCCCAACCCGTAGGCGAGTTGTGAGGCGCGATGAACCCTGATGCCTCGATCTCGTGGATCAGCCCACCCTGGATCTTGAAGATGTGTACGGCCGGCAGGTCGAACGGTTTGTACTCGATCTTGCGGAAGGGCACGCCGGGCACGCCGAACGTCGGCCACTCGGTCTTTTCCATGTCGTGCCGGAAATGGGACAGGCCGAAGACGAGGCCGTTTACCTCGTCGGCGATCCACACGCGGCGATGATCGATGCGCGTGATGTACGCCATGACCTGCGTATCGAGCTGCTTCGCGCAGCCGAGCGCGCCGAACGGGGCGAAGCTGTCTTCCGACGGGCCCTTGGGCACGGGCTTGCGCGCTGCCTGGCCGCCGTTTTCGTAACGCACGCAGTCGTCGGCGAACGGCGCGAGCGAGCCGTTGTTCAGATCGAGCGCGTCGTAGTAAGAGGCGCCGATGTGCAACAGCCGGCCGCGCGAGTCGCGCCAGCCCTCCGGCACCGGGCTCGTAAGGGCTGCGCGCGGCGTCTGCAGGTTCGCGAGATTCGCTTCCTGAAGTTTGTGCACGACCACGTGCTCGGCTTCGGTGATCCTGCCGTTCTCGAGCTTGAGCCTGATCGCGACCTGGATCGGGTTGCCGTTCTCCTGCATCACGGCCATGTAGCCGACCTGCTGCGCGATGGGGTCCGGCACGTGGACCTGAAACGTCGTGGGTGCGGCCGAGGCCGTTTTCCACAAACCCTCGCCAGGGCGGATCTTCTGGATGTTCTCGACCATGCGCACGTCGCGCGCGAGCGGCGCCTTCGAGGGATCGTGCGCGACCAGCGCGGCGACGTAGGTGTCGGCGAGCCCGATGAGGCAGGCGCGATCGCAGGGTTTGTCCGCGGCGTTCGCGTTCGCAAACATCACAGCCAGCCCGCCGAGCGCGATGCCCAGGTGATTCTTCATTGTGTCCCCCCTTATCCCGGATTTTCCGTGCCAGGCACCGTCTTCAGGCGCCATTCGCCGGGCGGAAGTCCCAGCGCTTTCTTGAATGCGCGGCTGAACGCGGCTTCGGAGTCGTAACCCACGCGGTTCGCGATCGCGGCGACGCTTTCAGTGCCGTTGCGCAAGTAGTTCGACGCGAGCTGCATGCGCCAGTTGGCGAGGTATTGCATCGGCGGATGGCCGACGAAATTCGCGAACCGCTCCGCGAATGCGGAGCGCGACAACGCGGCGATCTCGGCGAGCGACTCGAGCGTCCAGTCGCGCGCGGGACTCTCGTGCAGCGCCGCCAGCGCACGGCCGACGTGCGGATCGCGCAGCCCGCCCAGCCAGCTGTTGCGGTCCGGCGGCAGGTTCTCGAGATACCGACGCACGACGTCGACGAACATCAGCTCGCTGATGCGGCCCAGCATGCATTCGCCGCCCATGCGCTCCCTCGATTCCGCGAGCGCCGCGCGGAAATACGCGCCGAGCGCGCCGCTGCCGACGTCATTGATGCGGATCGCGCGTGGCAGGGCGGTGAGCAGCGGGTTGTAAGGACGCGAATCGCAGCCGAGGAAACCGCATACGAAATGCGCGGGCTCGCCGTCATCGGTGCCGACGAGGATCCTGGCGGGCATGAGGCCGTCGTCCGGCCGGCGATACATCGACAGCTCCGGCGACTTGCGCATGCCGAGATCCGTCGCGAGCACGTGCGTGTCGCCGTGCGGCAGCACGATGATGTCGCCGGCGGAGAGCTTAATCGGTTCCTCGCCCTCGACGCTGAACCAGCAGCTTCCCTCCATCATGATGTGATAGGAGATCAGGTGGTCGGAGCCGGGGAACATCGAGCCGACCACGCTCTTGCCGAGCGGCGTCTCCGCGACCCAGGGGGCGCGTGCATGTACGTCGAAGAAGAATGCGCCCGAAAGCCGCACGGCCCGCAGCACATCCGATAGCGCGTCCATGACTACCCACCCGACTCCGGCGCCGTCTTCACTTCGCGACGAGCCAGGGTTCGACTTCGGTCCAGGAGAGGAATTGCTGTTCGATCTCGCGGGCCATGTCGGCTTGTTTCTCGCAGCCGGAGTTGAGCGTCTGCGTGATCATGCTCTGGCCATCGGGCGTCGAGCCCATCACCATGAGCAGGGGCCGGCCCTTGAGGCACGTGCCGCGCTTGATCTCCTTCTCGAGCACCTGGTGGCGCGTGATCGTGCGCAGTAGTTCGCCGTATCCTTCCGGCGAGATCTTCTTGCGCGCCACGCCGAGCTTGCCCGTGTCCTTCTTGCCGACGAAGATCACGCGCCCGTCGTTGAACACGTAGAGCTCGTACACCGGGCAGCTTCCCGCGCAAGTGCCGCCCGACACCGCGACGAACTTCTCGCCCGGATTCCACTGCGGAATTCCGCCCGAAGGCGCGCCGGCCGCGTACGAGCGTACCTGCGGTTTCTCCGCGTGCGCGGGCAGGCCAGACATCAACATGACGGGAAGCGCGACGCACAGCGCGCGCCGCAGAGCGAGGGTTCGCATGTCAGCACTCCACGATGTTCACGGCGAGTCCGCCGCGGGATGTTTCCTTGTACTTGGTCTTCATGTCGGCGCCCGTTTCTCGCATGGTCTTGATGACCTTGTCGAGCGAAACGTAGTGCGTGCCGTCCCCGCGCAGGGCCATGCGCGCGACGTTGATCGCTTTGGCCGCGCCGATCGCGTTTCGTTCAATACACGGGATCTGGACCAGCCCACCCACCGGGTCGCACGTGAGCCCGAGGTGATGTTCCATCGCGATTTCCGCGGCGTTCTCCACCTGCGCGGGGGACCCGCCCAGCACCGCCGTCAGCGCCGCGGCGGACATCGAACACGCGACCCCGACCTCGCCCTGACAACCTACTTCCGCGCCCGAAATCGACGCGTTCTCCTTATATAGAAAGCCGATCGCCGCGGCGGTGAGCAGAAAGTCCACGATGCCCGCGTCGTTGGCGCCGTGCACGAACCGCGCGTAGTAATGCATGAGCGCCGGAACAATTCCCGCCGCGCCATTGGTCGGCGCCGTGACGACGCGTCCACCCGCGGCGTTTTCTTCGTTGACCGCAAGCGCCCAGAGATTCACCCAGTCGAGCGCGATCAAGGGATCGTGAGGCGCCGCCACCTGTGGCGCCGTCAGTTGTCTGTACAGCTCCGGCGCGCGCCGCTTCACCTTGTATCCGCCCGGCAGGACACCCGGCGTCTCGCATCCACGCTGCACGCAGGCCTGCATCACGCGCCAGATGTTCAGCAGCCCCGCGTCGATCTCGACATCGTTTCGCCACACGCGTTCATTGCGCCGCATGACGCCCGCGATCGACAATCCCTCGCGTTCGCACACGCCTAACAACTCCTCCGCCGTGCGAAATGGCAGTGGCACCGGCGTCAGATCCGGCACGATGCGTCTGGAATCCGGCCCGTCCGCGACCACGAACCCGCCGCCGACCGAGTAGTAAGTCCCGTCCGCCAGCCCGCTCCCATCGGCGGCCGTCGCGACGAACCGCATCCCGTTCGAATGAAGCGGCAGCGTGTCGTGGTGATTGAAAGCGAGATCGGTGCGTTCAGCGAAGGCGATGTCGTGGCCGCCGAGCACCCGCAGCCGCCCCGTCTCGCGCACGCGCTGCACGAGCGAGGCGATCGCATTCACGTCGACGCGATCCGGCTCCTCGCCGAGCAGTCCCAGCAGGATCGCCTTGTCGCTGCCGTGTCCCTTGCCCGTCGCGCCCAGCGACCCATACAGCGTGACCTCGATGCGCGTCACGCGTTCGAGCACCCCGGCATCGCGCAAACGCAGCGCGAACAGCCGCGCGGCCCGCATCGGCCCCACGGTGTGCGAGCTCGAAGGACCGATGCCGATCTTGAACAGGTCGAAGGCGCTGAGTGCCACGCCGCATTGTAGCTTCAGCCGTGGTGCGCCCGCCTCCAACGCACGGCGAGCACGATCAGGGCCGCCGCCAGGAACGCGACGACGATCCATTTCTCATGCTGGCGGATGTCGGCGAGGACACGGTTGGAGGCGCTGCCCGCACTGAAGCCGATCAGTGCGAACAGCGCTGCCCAGACGAGCCCGCTGACGACGTTGATCCACAAATAGAGGCCGCTGCGCATGTTGGTCATTCCCAGCGCGACCGGCATGGCGATCCGGAACCCCCACATGAAACGCATCGCGAACGCCCATTTCACCTGGTTGCTCTCGATACGGCCCAGCGCCGCGTTGACCTTTGAGCGAAGCCGCGGGAACCGCCCGAGGAATCCCTGTGCATGCCGCAGCCCCAGGTGGAAGTAGAGCTGGTTGCCGAGCACGGCCGCGCAGAACGCCGTCAGGATTACCGCCGTCAGCTCGAGATGCCCGCGGTGCGCGAGCACGCCGCCGAGCACGACCACCGTTTCGCCCTCGGCGAACGCGCCGACGAACAATGCCGGATAGCCGTAGATGTCGAGCAGTTGCTCCAGGTTCATGGAACGATGTCCCGCCAGGGAGGGGACATCATGACATTGTTAGCTGGATCCCGGCTGATCTCGTGCCGTGACGCCGCTGCGGGGCGGCGGCGCTACAGGTTCACCGGTTCGTCCCACTGCCAGTCTTTGGGAAAATCCCGGGCCGTGTGTCCGGCCGGCGCGTCCGCCGGTTCGCGCACCGTGGATTCCTCGTCACTCGCGCCACCGACGGTTGCGAATGCAATGAGCCCAAGTCCTAGGACGAGCAACGCGCACGCCACGACATACCAGGCGTGTTTGTCGTTGTTCAGTGACATGTCGTGGCACCTGCACTCGCGGAAACGATAAGGCTACGCGCGCGTTTCCGCGCACGTAGTTAGACATTGTGCTCATTGACGCTGTGAGAGCTCAGAATGTGACCGGGCGTGCGAGGAATTCGTTCGTCCCGAAGAACATTTCGAGGCCGACACCTACTCCCCAGTTCGCCTTTCGTTCTTCCCAAGGGTATTCCCTGGGATACGTCAGACTCAGCCGCGTTTCGAGCACGAGCCAGTCGCGCGCGATACTGCGCCGATAGGCAATTTTCGCGCCGTAATTGTGCAGAGGCACGTCGTCGTCCATCTCACCCTGCACGAACAATTCGCCCGCGATCGCGCGCCGGTTGGGCAGGCCGCGCAGCAACTGGAACGAACCGAACGCGCGCACGCCCTCGGAGCGTTCGGAAAAGGTACCCGAGCCGGTCAAGCGCCACATCCACACGCCGCCGAACGCGCGCTCCGCGGACAGGCGGCTCGTCACGCCGAGCTTTTCGCTGTTCTGCCAGAACACGGTCTGGCGGAAATGGAACAGCGTCGTATCGGATTTCCCCTTGACGAAGTTGTAGCTTCCCTTGACGTAAGGATCGAGCGGGAACCTGAGATTCACGCCCGCGTCCGCTTCGAACGAATCGCCCTGCCGTGGCGAGCGATAACGAATGCCGAACAACGTCTCGTCGTCCTCGACCGGACCGTACTGCTGCGCGAACGCGCCGGACGAGGGCTCGTCCTCGAGTACGTACTCGTCGCGATTCACGCGCCCGATGAAGGCGTGGAAGCGTTCGTTCATTCCAGGCAGCGGCACGTCGACGCTGAAACGCATGCGCGGCTGGAAGCCGTCGTATTCGTCCCAGAGCAGCGCGGGCGCGATCGAGCCGCGCGTCTGCATGTACGCGATGTCTTCGCCCCCGCCACCGAACCAGCCGTCGACTTCGCGCGCCGAGCGCCACAGCAGGCTGAACGTGGCCTGGTGCGCGCGATCTAGCCACGGATCCTTGACGTTCACGTACCCGATCGGGACATCCGCGGTGCCGACGCCGACGATGTGCTCTTCCTCGGCCGGCGTCGCGAGCGCCTCGGGTTCCGTCGCGCACGCCAGGGACGCGTGCGCCATCAGCGTGATGACGAACGCGTAAATCGACGAACGATGGAGCGAGTAAGACCGCATATAGGCTCGTTATCGGCACAATGACAGCCGCGCAGGGCGGGCTCATCGGTCATAGAGCCATCCCGGCGTAGGGGAAATGACCCACGCGCGGAGTAGTCAGTTCCTACATTCCGCCCGGCGTCAGTGTAGCGCCCTGATCGAAGGGCACGTGCTCGAACGTGTACTCGCCGATCTTCCGCTGCCCGCCCGGCGTCACTGCGAAGAGCCGCATGCGGTGGGTGGTGGCGCCCAAGGGCCTCAACATCGCGGGCGCCGGAATGAGCGTGACTTCGCCGGACGCGGGATCGAACGGGACGTGCGCCAGGCGATGTGTCTGCCCCTCGGTGTCGATCTCCACGTCGAGCTGCCGGACGCCTTCGAGCGAGGCGCGCAGTCGCGAGATGACGAAGTCGTCTTCGGGGGCGATCGTGCAGTACACGTGGCCGCCGGGCTCGGGCGAGTATTCGCGCAGTCGCAAACCGTCGCTACGCAGGCGCTCGACGAATGCGGGCGTCACGACGGTGGAGAGACTCCCGTCCAGCAGGGACTGTCTGACCGCGCCGCCGAGTCGCACGATGTCCCGCAGCCGCGCCGCGCACTCGTCGCATTCGAACAGGTGTTCTTCAACCTCCGCGGCAGTGGTGTCGTCAAGCTCGTCGAGCCACCAGGCAAGCAGCGTGTCTTCCGCGACGTCGTGGTTCATCGCGCGGCCTCCATGCAGTCGCGCAGGTGCTTGAGCCCGCGATGCCGGATCACGCGCACGTTGCTCGCGGAGAGGCCGAGCCGGGTGCTCAGGACTTCGGAGCCGCAGTCGTCGTAAAACGTCATCACGAGCACCGAGCGTTCGCGTTCGGGCAGGGCCTGCAGGCAGTCGCCGAGCCGTGCCGTGTCAGGCGTTTCGGTGGGCTCGTCGTTCGCTGGCTCGAGATCCAGTGCGAAGGCGTCGAGCAGGCGCTCGCGACGCCCGGCATTGCGGCGCGCGTCGATGATCATCTGCCGCGCGATGCCCAGCACGAACGAGGCGATGCGCTCGGGCTCGGCGACCGCGCCGGCGCGCAGCTTCTGCAGCGCGAGGACCAGCACGTCCTGCACCAGGTCGGACGCCGCGGCTTCGCTGCGCAGGCGTTTGAGGCCGAACAACCGGATGCGTGGCGCGAACCGGCGGCACAAGGCCGCTTCGGCGTCCGGATCGCCGCGCGACGCGGCGGCGGCGATCCGGCGCGCAAGCGCCGCGTCTTCGCTGGGGGGTTCGGCACCCGGGTTCTGGGGTCGCACGGAAAGAGCATATCGGGCCATACCCCTGTGTGTAACGACCCCGCGCCCCGTTACACATACGGGGCAACCGACCACGGAGCGACCCATGATCACGAATTCCCAGTCCGGCACGAACGTCCACGAAGTGGCGGACGGCATCTATCGCATCAATACCCCCGTCACGCTGCCCGGCGGGGTCGGGCAGTTCAGTTTCAATCAGTACCTGCTGCTCGACGACGAGCCGATGCTGTTCCACACCGGCCTGCGGGCGCTGTTTCCCGTGGTCAGCGAGGCGATCCGGGCGCTGATGCCGATCGAGCGGCTGCGTTACGTGGGCTTCTCGCATTTCGAGTCCGACGAGTGCGGCACGCTGAACCAGTTTCTCGCGCTCGCGCCGCAGGCCGTGCCGGTGTGCGGCCAGGTCGCCGCGGTGGTGTCCGTGAGTGACTACGCCGACCGCGCGCCGCGCGCGCTGGCGGACGGCGAGGAGCTGTCGCTGGGCCGGCATCGCCTGCGCTGGTTCGATACCCCGCACATGCCGCACGGCTGGGAATGCGGGCTCATGATGGACATGACCACGCGCACGTTCCTGTGCGGCGACCTGTTCACGCAGGGCGGGGCGGGCGAGGTGGCGCTGACGGAGTCAGACATTCTCGGGCCGAGCGAGGCTTTTCGCGCGCCGATGGATTACTACGCGCATGCGCCGCGAACCGGGGAGATCCTGGAGCGGCTCGCCCGCGAGCAGCCGACCACGATGGCCTGCATGCACGGCAGCGCGTGGAAGGGGGATGGGGCGGGGCTCTTGCGGGAGTTGGCCGCAGTCCTGGGAGGGGGTGAATCGAAGAGGGGACAGACTTAAGTCTGTCCCCAAGGCGCTCGAAGGTTGTGCGGTGATTCCCACGCTACTTCCCACGGTCCGGGCGCAGGATGATCGCAAAGGAGATCCACATGGCCCGCTTTCAGAACATTCTCGAGACCATCGGCAACACGCCGGTGGTCAAGCTCAACCGCCTCGCCCCTTCCGGCGTGAACGTCTACGTCAAGATCGAATCCTTCAATCCGATGGGCTCGGTCAAGGACCGAATGGCCCGCGCGATCATCGAGGACGCGGAGCGCAGCGGCGCGCTCAAGCCCGGGCAGACCGTCATCGAAGCCACGAGCGGCAACACCGGCATCGGTCTTGCGATGGTCTGCGCGCAGAAGGGTTATCCACTCGTCGTGACGATGGCGGAGAGCTTCAGCGTCGAGCGGCGCAAACTACTGCGCTTCCTCGGCGCGAAGGTCGTGCTGACGCCCGCGGCGGAGAAGGGCAGCGGCATGCTGGCGAAAGCCGTCGAGCTCGCGATGACGCACGGCTGGTTCCTGTGCCGGCAGTTCGAGAATCCCGCGAACGCGGAAGTGCACCAGCGCACGACGGCGCGCGAAATCATTCGCGACTTCGCGGATCAGCGCCTCGACTATTTCGTCACGGGGTTCGGCACAGGCGGCACGCTCAAGGGCGTCGCGATGGAGCTCAAGCGCTCGCGGCCGGACACGCGCATCGTCGCCGCGGAGCCTGACAACGCGCCGGTGCTCGCGAGCGGCATTCCGCAACCGCGCGACACCGTCGGAGGTCCCGCGGCCAGTCATCCACGTTTCCGTCCGCACCTGATGCAGGGCTGGGCGCCGGATTTCATCTCGTCGCTCACGGAGCAGGCGCGCGATGCAGGCCTGATCGACGAGATCGTGCCGGTCGCCGGCGCCGATGCGTTGCGGCTTTCGCGCGAACTCGCGCAGAAGGAAGGCATCTTCGTCGGCACGTCGAGCGGCGCGACGCTCGCGGCCGCGCTCGACGTCGCGCGGCGCGCGGCACCGGGTTCGACCGTCGTCTGCATGCTGCCGGATACGGGAGAGCGCTATCTATCCACTCCGCTGTTCGAGCACATCGGCGAGGAGATGACGGCGGAGGAATGGGAAGTGTCGCGCTCCACGCCCCTGTGCCGTTTCGATGCGCCGGCTCCTGCGCCTTCGGCGACGCCGGCCGCGCCCGAGCCGAAGGTCGAGCTCGATCCCGCCGCGGAGAAGTTCACCGGCGACGTGATCAGGAAAGAGCCCGTCGTGATGTTCGCGCTCGAGTGGTGCGAGTTCTGCTGGTCGGTGCGCAAGCTGTTCACGAAGGCCGGCATCCGCTATCGCAGCATCGACGTCGACTCCGTCGAGTTCCAGAAGGAGGACCTCGGCGGAAAGATCCGCGCCGTGCTCGCCGAGCGCACCGGCGCGAAAACCCTGCCGCAGGTGTTCATCGGCGGCGAACACATCGGCGGCGCGACCGAGACCTTCGACGCGTGGCGCAGCAAACTGCTGCAGCGCCATCTCGACGAGTGCGGCGTGACCTACGACCGCGAACTCGAGATCGATCCGTACTCCCTGCTGCCGAAGTGGCTTCAGCCGAGGAAGAGAGCATAGGGTCAGCCCGTGGCTGGGGACCGTGGCTGGGGACAGATTTATAAATCTGTCCCCTTCCAGACCAACCTGCGCCCTCCGCAGTCTCCGGAAAGTGCGACATAACGCGTGCAGCACGCACCGCTTCGGCCTACCATCTCGCCAACCATAAAGAGGAGCGATGGTCTCGAATGCGGCGTTGGCTTAGGGAGAATGCGGTGTGCGGGTGCGTGTTGGCCGCGTCGCTGCTCGTGTCGGGAGTGCAGGCCGCGGGAGTGAAGGCGGCCGGGCCCGGAGTGAAATCCGCCACCGCGCTCGTCGTCGACGCGAACACCGGCGACGTCATCTTCGAACAGCAGGCCACGCACGTCGGGCCGATCGCCTCGATCACCAAGCTCATGACCGCGCTCGTGGTGCTCGACGGCAAGCAGCCGCTCGATGAAGTCATCGAGATCAGGAAGTCGGATGTCTGGAAGGGCAAGGGCGCGCACTCGCGCCTGCCCGTCGGCGGCAAGCTCAAGCGCGGAGACCTGCTCAAGCTCGCGCTGATGGCTTCCGAGAACCGCGCCGCGCACGTGCTCGCGACCAACTACCCGGGTGGATCGACCGCGTTCGTGCGCACGATGAACGTGAAGGCCAAGGCGCTCGGCATGACGAAGACGAAGTTCGCCGACGCGTCGGGCCTTTCGAACTTCAACGTCTCCAACGCGCGCGATCTCGCCAAGCTGGTCGCCGCGGCCGCGCGCGATCCCGTGATCCGCGAATACTCGACGCTCGACCGGATCGACGTGCGCGTCGGAAAGACCACGTACACCTACGGCAATACGAATCTCCTGATCGGCAAGCCGGACTGGGAGATCCTCGTCCAGAAGACCGGCTTCACCAACGACGCCGGCCAATGCCTCGTGATGGAGGCGATGATCGACGAGCGCCCCGTCGTCATGGTGCTGCTGAATTCGTTCGGCACGCTCACGCGCACCGCCGATGCGCGCCGCATCCGCAAGTGGATGCAGGCGCAGAAGCCGGCGCCGGCCGTCGCCGGTACTAACTAGAACTGGTAGCGAAAACCCAGCGACGGCGCGTTCATTCCGCCATCGGCGACGCCCATGACGCCCCAGCCCGGCGAGCGATGATGGAGCCGCAGCACCGCTGACCACGGCCCCTCGGGCGGACCCGCGGTGAACTCCAGCATCCAGAACAGCAGGAACTGCTTCGTGTCGTTCTCGAGTTCGCGCTCGAGCTCCGGATAATCGAACGCGTAAGAAACGCCGAGGCCGAACGCCGCGGTCGTGCGCATGCGTTCGTTCCAGGGAAATCGCTGCCAGCGCAGCGTGACCGGCGCGAAGTTGAGCTCCCAGTGGTCCTGCCGCCCGTAGTTATAGGTCAGGTTGACCTCGTACTCCGTGCGCAACGCCCCTTCGTACGACTCCTTGTACGCGCGCGAATACGCCCCGCTCACGATGTACGTATCCGAGTACTGCTTGCTGTACGGCTTCATCAGCACGTCGTGCCAGGTCTCCTCGGTCGAGATGCGGCCGCCGTAGAACGTGAAGGTGTGGGGCGAGGCAATATCGCCCGCCGCCGCCGGGATCGCCACGGCGGCCGCGAGGAACGCGGAGAGGAATTTCATTTGGCCGCGAGACTGCTCGCCGCGCGATGCTGGCGCCATAGGGCGGAGCCGCAGGGGCGGCCCTACGACGCGTAAATGGAATCGCTTCTCGATTCCCGGCTCGCCACTTCCCGCAAGGTCTCGATCCCGCTCGTTTCCCCGAGCTGCGCGAGGTCCGAGAGACTGATCACCCCCTCCAGCCGCCCGTTGCGATTCACGCACACGATGCGCGATTTCTGGTTCGAGGCCATCAGCTCGCGCGCGCGGTCGAGATCGTCGTCGGGATCGCAGGCGACGAGGTGGCGCGTCATCAGGTCCCTCACTGGCGTCGTATCGGCGCGCCCCTCGGCGAGGCCCCGGATCACGAGGTCGCGGTCGGTGACCGTGCCCACCACCTGCATCGATTCATTGCAGACCGGCAGGAAGCCGACGTTGGTGTCGCGCATCACGGCCGCCGCCCGATGCATCGAAGCCTCCGGCGACACACATTCGACGTCGCTTTTCATGATGTCCTTGCACTTCATGTGACACCTCCGTGATGGGCCGCCGATGGTATGGCCGCGGGATGGCCGGCGCCGTCGGCCTATTCCTTCTCCGGCGGACGGATCAGCCCGGGATGGCGCTGTCGCCCGCGGTGCGGCGACTCAGTACCACCACTCGAGCGAAGCGGCCGCGCGGGCGCGGTCATAATCGTAGCCCGCGACCGGGGAATCGTTGCGCTCGAGTTCGTAGCGCACGAAGAGTTGGGCCTGCTTCCAGAGCGAGCGCGTGGCGCCGAGATGCACCGTGGCGCGGTTGTCTTCCCAACTGCCCAACGTCTCGGATTGGGCGGGATGCCGCGTCCGGCGCAGCGCGGCGCCCAACGAGAATCCCCAACGCGGCGTGACGGCGTAACGCGCCTCGGCGCCGAGCTGTATCCATTCCGAGGCGAACACGGGATCTTCGGCGTCGTTGAGTTCGGCGCGCGTGTGCGCGCCGAAGTACCAGGCTCGCCAGCCCTTGTCATAGAAGAGGCCGAACTCGGCGCGATCGCCGGTGAGGCCGGTGAATGCGTTCTCGCCGGAGACGGACGTGGCGCGGACCTGCGCACGCAGGCGGCTGCCGCCGTAGAAGCTGCGGGATGCGAGTAGTGAGGCCGCGAGGTCCTGCTCGAAGACTTCTCCGCCGAGCGAAAGCTGCGAGCCGTACGCGCCGAGCTCGAAGTACCAGTTCTCCAGGCGGAAACCGCGCGCGCCACCCAGGAAGAACGATCGCTGGCTGAACTCGTCGAGTTCCGTGTATTCGAGCATCGATCCGCCGCCGTCGATGCGCCAGGCGCCGATCGAGTAGCTGGCCGCGAGGTAGAGCTCGCCGAAGCTGTCCGCGTCGCCGGTGGCGGAGCTGTCGATGGAGCCCGAGCGCAGCGCGACGTTGTCGTCGTAGCCGGCGCCCCCGCGCGTGTAGATAGACCAGCGACCGTGGGAGATGGGCGCGGGTAGTTCGGCGAGGCGCTGCGTGGCGAGGTTCATGAGGCGTTCGGGCGGTTGTGATTGAGTCGCGCGCGTGAACCACGTGCGCGCTTCGCGTTCGTCGCGACGCTCGAGCGCGACGAGGCCGAGGTTGTAATAGGCGAGTGCGGCCATGTCGGGCGTGCGCGCGACTTCCTGGAAGGCGGCCTCGGCGCGCGGCAGGTCGCCGCCGCGGTAGGCGGCGGAGCCGATGTTGTAGTGGATCGCGGGGCCGTCGATGCCGGCGGCGAGCGCTTGTTCGAATAGCGCACGCGCCCTGGAATACTTTTGTTCCTGGAACGCGGCGCTTGCTTCGTGAAAGAGCGTCAGCGCTTCGGAATCGGCGGGCCACGCGGGCGCGGTCGGCGCCAGCACGCAGACGAGGAGTGCGATCGCCGCCGCGCGTGGCGATTTACGGACGCGGGCGTGGGTCACGCGGGTCACGGGGCGGACGCGGCTCGCGCGGCTCGCGCGGAGGCCGGCGCGGCGAATCGT
>JAEZCR010000214.1 GCA_023433465.1 Pseudomonadota bacterium
GCGTCTTCGGGGTGCCCTCCGTCGAGGTCGACGGCCGGCTCTTCTGGGGGCTCGAAGGGCTGGAGCTGCTCTCGGCCTGGCTGCGCGGCGATGCCTGGTTCGACGCTGCGGGGTGGGAGGCAGCCGCAGCGGTGCCGGCAGGCATTCAGCGAAAACACTGATCTCGCCACCCCGCAACTTCTCGCATCGAGAAACCAGACCTCAGGGTTGCACCCGAGTTTGTCAGTTTCGTTTCAGCGCCGCGTCAGCACGCGGTCAGAGCGCGCCGTGAAGATTCGTGGTCCCCAGTCATCGCTGGGGCTCATACGAGGAGACATTCATGGCAACTGCAAGCGCGTCGAAGACGCCCATGACCGCGGAGGAGAAGAAGGTCATCTTCGCCTCGAGTCTGGGCACCGTGTTCGAGTGGTACGACTTCTACCTGTACGGTTCGCTGGTCGCGATCATTACCCGGAAGTTCTTCTCCGGCATGAACGACACCACGGCGTTCCTCTTCGCGCTGCTGGCCTTCGCCGCGGGATTCTTCGTGCGTCCGTTCGGCGCGCTGGTCTTCGGCCGGCTCGGCGACATGGTCGGCCGCAAGTACACGTTTCTGCTCACCATCGTCATCATGGGTGCCTCGACCGCGCTCGTCGGCTGCCTGCCGACGTACGAGACGATCGGCATCACGGCGCCGATCATCTTCATCGTATTGAGGCTGCTGCAGGGCCTTGCGCTCGGCGGCCAGTACGGCGGCGCCGCCACCTACATCTCCGAGCATGCGCCCGATGGCAAGCGCGGTCTCTATACGAGCTGGATCCAGACCACGGCGACGCTGGGCTTCTTCCTCTCGCTGCTCGTCATCCTGGCGTGCCGATTCGCGATGGGGCCGGAGAAGTTCGATGACTGGGGCTGGCGTATTCCGTTCCTGCTCTCGACGGTGCTGCTGCTGATCTCCGTGTACATCCGGATGCAGTTGCAGGAGTCGCCGGAGTTCCAGGAGATCAAGGCTGCGGGCAAGTTGTCGAAGGCGCCGCTGCGCGAGTCGTTCGGACAGTGGTCGAATCTCAAGATCGTGTTGCTGGCGCTGTTCGGCGCCGTCGCCGGCCAGGCCGTCGTGTGGTACGGCGGCCAGTTCTACGCGTTGCTGTTTCTCGAGAAGACCCTGCAGGTAGACCCGACGAGCGCGCAGCTCGTGATGGCCGCGGCGCTGCTCATCGCGACGCCGTTCTTCGTGATCTTCGGCGCGCTGTCCGACAAGATCGGCCGCAAGAAGATCGTGCTCGCGGGCTGCCTGCTGGCCGTGCTCACGTACTTCCCGATCTTCAAGGGCATCACGAATTTCGCGAATCCGGCGCTGGCCGCGGCGGTGGCCGCGAACCCGGTGACGGTGGTCGCGGATCCCGCGGAGTGCAGCTTCCAGTTCGATCCGGTCGGCCGGACGCAATTCGCGAGCGGCTGCGATCTGGCCAAGGGCGCGCTCGCGCGCATGGGCGTGTCGTATTCGAACGAAAGCGCGCCGGACATGACGGGACGGGCCGAGGTGCGGGTCGGCGACGCGACGCTCGAGATAGTTAGCCTGGGCGAGCGCTTGAGCGCGGCGGAGTACAAGGCCGGGCAGGACGAGGTGAACGCGCGCGTCAAGGCCGCCATTGCGCAGGCGGGTTACCCCGCGAAGGCGGACATGGACGCGTTCAACTTTCCGATGGTGATCCTGCTGTGCACGATTCTCGTCATCTTCGTGACGATGGTGTACGGCCCGATCGCGGCGTGGCTGGTCGAGCTGTTCCCCGCGCGCATCCGCTACACGTCGATGTCGCTCCCGTATCACATCGGCAACGGCTGGTTCGGCGGATTCCTGCCGGTGACCTCGTTCGCGATCGTCGCGGCCACGGGCAACATCTACAACGGCCTGTGGTACCCGGTCATCGTGGCCGGCGTCACCATCGTGATCGGCGCGTTCTTCCTGCGGGAGACGAAAGACAGCCCCGCGACCTGAACGCAGGCTACTTTCCGCCGATCACGCCGCAGGCGATGCGGTCTCCGGAGGCGCCCGACGGCTGCGTCTTGTAGTCGTCGGGCTTCGCGTGCAGCACCACTGCCTTGCCGAGCACGTCGTTCGGTTGCGCGGAGGCGAGGGTGACGCCGCTCGCCGTCGCGTCCACCGTGCCCATGCCCTGGGCGTCGGACTTCACGTTGAGCATGTCGCCGGCGTGATGCGTGGGGCCGGCAGGATCGCCGTGCTCCGCATTCGCGGGGTTGAAATGCCCGCCCGCGCTGCTCGCGTCCGGCGCGCTGCAGTCGCCGTTCTCGTGGATGTGAAAGCCGAACTCGGCATTCGGCGGCAGGCCTTGCATCGACCCCGTGAGGCGAACCACGTCCGTGCCTTCCGCGGTCAGCGTGAGTGTGCCCGTCGCGGAATTCCCCTGCGTCGGCGCGAGTTGCACGGTTGCGCTCGCCGGGGGCGGCTCAGTCTCGGCCGGGGCGGGAGCGGGGGCCTGCGCCTGGTCGGCGGGAGGGGTCGATTGGCGTCCGCACGCGGCGAGCGCCAGCGTGACGGCACAGGACAGCAACAGCTTGTTCACGGCGGGACTCCAACTGGTCAGGGCAAGGGCGGCACGTCGGTAGAACGCTAACTCCATGGAAGGATCACACGCAGTCAGCAGGCCGTCGCCGCGCGCGTAACGAAATTCCTACCGGCTTGCCACGCCGCGGGTAGTGAGGCGCGATCGTTTCGCAGGAATCGTCCTACAAACTACCCACGAGCGTGGCGTGAACGCCATGCAGCGCGTGCCTCTTTTCCCGTTTCTTCGCACGATCTGTTGCGGGGACTTCTAACTTTCCCGCGCTGCGAGGATACTCGCGTCAATCGGTACGGCGAGCTGATGGACGGCGCGCCCTTGCGCATCGCCGCACGCAAGAAGAACAGAAGGAGTTGTCGCATGAAGTCATGGATACGACGCGGCGCCGCCGCGCTTGCCCCCCTGGCGTCGTTGCCCGCATTCGCCCAGGACACCCCGCAGCAGAGCGAGACGATCGGCGAGGAAATCATCGTCACCGCGACCAAGCGCGAGGCTTCGCTGCAGGACGTGCCATTCTCCGTCGCGGCGGTCACCGCCGAGGACCTCACCGAGTCCGGCGCGAGCAACCTCGTGGAAGTCGCGCGCAACGTGCCCGGCCTCTACATCACCGATCTCGGTCCCGGTCAGAGCCAGGTCGCGATCCGCGGCATCAGCGCGGGCCAGGTGGTGCGCGACCAGGCGGGCGTGAAGGAATCCGTCGGCATCTACCTCGATGAATCTCCCGTGTCGGTGGCGTTGTTCACGCCCGACCTCGATCTCTACGATCTCGATCGCATCGAGGTGCTGCGCGGCCCGCAGGGCACGCTGTTCGGCGCGGGCTCGACGTCGGGCACGGTGCGTTACATCACCGCGCAGCCGGACATCGGCACATTCGGTGGCTCGGTCGATCTCACGGCCGAAAACGCCACCGATGGCGAATTCGGCGGCGGACTGCGCGCCTCGCTCAACGTGCCGCTCGGCGAAAGGGCCGCGATGCGCGTCGTCGGCTACCACAGCGAGATGCCCGGCTTCATCGACTCCGTGTATCCGAACCGCTCCGTGCGCGAAGACGTCAACAGCGGAACGCGCACCGGCGGGCGGCTGGCGTTCCGCTTCGAGCCCACCGACAACATCGTGATCACGCCGCGCGTGATCTACCAGGAGCTCGAGACCGACGGATACCCGCGCATCGACGCCTACAACATCCTCGGCAATCCGTTCACGACGACGGAGCCCGCGATCCAGGTTGGCGAGCGCGAGCAGGTCACGCAGATCCGCGAGGGACTCACCGACGAATTCCTGCTCGGCGATCTCAAGATGGAATTCGGCTTCGGCGGCGACATCGGGCTCACTTCCATCACCTCGTACATCGATCGCAGCGTGGAAGTGTTGCGCGACGCCAGCCAGCTCACGGGCAGCGTGAGCTTCGACATCGGCGTCGCGACCCCGACCGAGGTCCGCATCGACTCGCCGCTCTACGACACGACGGACCTCACCGTCTGGAGCCAGGAGTTGCGGCTCGCCTCGACCGGCGAAGGGCCGTTCCAGTGGCTGATCGGCGCGTTCTACCAGGACGTCGACCGCACGTACGGACAGAACCTGCCGACCGCCGGATACGACGCGATCACCGTGCGTCTCGATCCGCGCTACACGAGCGCTTTCTTCGGTGCGCCGCCCGACACGCCTTACTACTCGAACCTCACGTACGACTTCAGCCAGCTCGCGGCCTTCACCGAGCTGACGTACCAGTTCAACAACTGGTTCGCGCTGACCGCGGGCGTGCGTTACTACGATTTCGAGGAAGACCGTCTGCTGACGTTCGCGGGATTCTTCGCCGACATGGGCTACACCGACGAGCCCGGATCCACATCATCGGACGGCTTCTCGCCGCGCGTGATCCTCTCGTTCACGCCGAACGACGACATGCAGATCACCGCGCAGTATTCGGAAGGCTTCCGGCTCGGCGGCATCAATGACCCGCTCAACGTCACGTTGTGCACGCCCGCGTCGGGAGACCTCGCTACCTACAGCGGCCACCCGACCTGGGACGACGAGAAGGTGAAGAACTACGAGGTTGGCTTCAAGTCGCGTTTCAATGACGGCGCCGTGACGTTCAATGCGTCGGCATTCTTCACGGACATCGACGGACTGCAGGTCATCGCCGACGCCGGCACCTGCTCGTCGAGGATCATCCTCAATGCGCAGGCGGAGACGATCGGCGGCGAGATGGAACTGTTCGTGCGCCCGACCGAGGCCTGGGACCTGGGACTTTCCGCGACCTACGTGCAGGCGGAAATCACGGAAACGCAACTCAACACGCCGATCGCGCCGGCGCAGCCGACGCCGATCGCGGGCATTCGCGACGGCAATCGTCTGCCGACTTCGCCCGAATTGCAGGCGGCGGCGACGGTCGGCTATACCTGGGGCTTCGGCGATTCACTCGAGAGTTACCTGCGCTTCACCGCGCAGTACGTCGGTTCCTCGTACACGCAGCTTGCCGACCAGGAGCCGAACTTCGGCCTGATCGCGACCGGCGGGCCGCCGGGATCCGCGCGGCTCATTCCGTTCGGCGGGCCGTACACCACCACGCAGATCCCGTTCGATGCCGAGCTGCCCTCGTACGAGATCGGCAACCTGCGCTGGGGCATCCGTGCCGACCGCTGGGAGGCCGCGCTCTACGTCAACAACTTGTGGGACGAGCGCGCGTTCCTGTCGATCGACCGCGAACGCGGCCGCAGCGCGCGCGTGGGTTACCTGACCAACCCGCCGCGCACGTACGGCGTGAACTTCCGCATGAACTTCTAGGCGCCGGGCTCGGCTCGGTCAAACTACCGAGCCGAGCCTGAAGA
>JAEZCR010000235.1 GCA_023433465.1 Pseudomonadota bacterium
TCCTTCGCCCAGGCCGCGGCGGTTCCCGGTCCGCCGACGAAGGAGATGCTGCCCATGAGCAGCCCATACTGCGGATGAGCCCCGCTCAACCAGGCGATGGAGATTCCGACGACGTTCTGCGCCACGAGGAGCACGACCGTTGCGGCGCACAGGATCGCGAGCGGGCGGCCCCCTGCCCTGAGCGCGGAAAACCTCGCGGACAATCCGACCGTGGTGAAGAACACGAGCAGGAAGAAGTCCGTGAGCCCGCCGGCGAATTGGATGGATAGTCCCGAGATGCGATACGACAGAGCGACGACGACCGCGACCAGCAGGCCGCCGACGACCGGGACCGGCACATTGATCCGGGCCAGCACCGGGACGTGGCGAAAGATGATCTCCGCGACCACCAGCGCGAGCAGGCCAACGGCAAGGGTCTGAATTTCGGAGAGCGAATACACGTCCACGGCGGCGATTGCAGCACACGCGCGCGGGACACGAGATCGGACCTAATCCGCTTCTTCCGGCGGGATGGCAATATGCGAACCCTGGAGGCCTGATCGATGATTCGCAGAACCGTCCGGATTCTCGTCGGTGTCGCATGGGTGATGGGAGCCGCACAGGCCGTGTCCCAAGCCGTGACGCAGAACGCACCGCAAACCGCCACCGGGTCCGGTGCCAGCGCCGTCCCGGAGCCTCCCGACTGGCTGTTCCCCATCGACATCGAAGCGCTGCGCGCCGCCGCGGATCAGCCGAATCCGGCGAAACTCGACGACGTCGAACTGCTGACCGTGCCCGACAGCACGGAAAAATTCACGCGCGCGCGCATCAACGACAAGTTCGATCCACCCGACTGGCGCCCGGCCAGCCACACGCCGATGCCCGACGTCGTCGCGAAGGGTCGTAAGCCGAACGTGTGGGCCTGCGGCTACTGCCACACGCCGAGCGGCCAGGGCCGCCCGGAGAATTCCGCGCTCGCGGGGCTGCCGGAAAAATACATCCGCCAGCAGCTCCTCGATTTCCGCAGCGGCGCGCGCAAGCCGTACGGCCCGGAGAAATACGCGCCGAGCCGCGACATGCACAAGCTCGCGAAATTCCTCACGGACCAGGAGATCGACGAAAGCGCGAAATACTTCTCTCAGCAGAAACTCAAGCGCCGCGTGTACGTGATCGAGAGTCTGCGCATTCCGCGCGCGGAGCCGGCTTTCTGGATCTACAAGGAATGGGGCGGCACCGAGGACCTGGGCGACCGACTGCTCGAGGTCGCGCAGGACATCGAGCGGCACGAGCGGCGCGACGACCGGCTCGAGTACATGGCGTACGTACCGCCCGGCGCGATCTCGCGCGGCAGGAAACTCGTGGTCCAGGCCGACGGCAAGAAGACGCAGGTCTGCTCCACCTGCCACGGCGCGAACCTCAAGGGCATGAACGACGTGCCGGCCATCGCGGGGCGGCAGCCCAGCTACCTGCTGCGGCAGATGCTCGCGTTCAAGGCGGGCGTGCGCACGAACTCCGAGGCCGCGCAGATGAAGCCGGTGGTGGCGAATCTCGATCTCAACGAGATGATCGACGTAGTGGCGTACGTCTCCTCGCTTTATCCCTGACGCACGTCCTCGCCGTTCAAGGCACGCGCGAGGTTGTCGATGAGCCCGAGCGTGCCGCGTTCCCGGCTGCCGGCGTCGTCGTATCCATCGAGGAACGCGCCGTTCTCGGTGACGATGAGTTTCGTGCCCGCGCCCGTCTTCACGAACTCGATCGTGGCGAGCGACACGGACAACTTGCTCCCCTTGAAGAACATGTCGTACGCATAGACGAGCCGCCGGTCCGGTACGACGTCGAAGTACAGGGCCTCGAAGCGCGATTCGGAGCCGTCGACGAATTTTCCGATCAGGCGCTCTCTACCGCCCGGGCGCACGTCCATCTCCCTCACCTGCTCCTTCCACTTGTCGTGCGGGCCGTTGAACCAGCGGGCCTTGGCGTCGGGCTGGGTCCACGCCCGGTAGACGAACGCGGGATCGTGGTCGAACTTGCGTTCGATGACGAACGTACCGTGTTTGATGGATCGTGCGCTCGAGCTCATGACATGGCCCGAAGGTAGTTAGCCAGCTTCTCGTAGGTCTGTTTGCCGAGCTCGATCGCGCCCCGGGCCTTCGCCGCGGCGCAGGCTTCCGCGGTCGGAAACGCCATGTGCGCCCGGTATCGCGTCCGCGACCCGCTCTGCTCGAAGGTCACGGTGACCCGGAGCCAGGGTTTCTCGAAGTCTCCGTGATCGAACACGATGCGTGACGGCTCCTCCACTTCGAGGAACCAGAACTTGTTGGGCCACTCCTTGCCGTCGGGACCGTGCATCGTGAACTTCGCGGTGCCGCCCGGACGCAGCTCGTAGTGGTCGTATGTCGTGCGGAAGCCATTCGGCCCCCACCAGTGGACGAGGTGCTCCACCTGCGTGAAGGCACGCCACACGAGTTCGCGCGGCGCGTCGAAGACCCGTTCCAGAACGATTTCGCGATCGGCAATTTCAGCGTTTGGCGCGGGCACGGGGTTTTCCTTTCTGGCTCGAGGTGGTTCGCGAGAGGGTTCGCAGGTAGTCGTCGAGCCGATCCAGGCGCTGCTCCCAGTGGCGCCGGTAAGGCTCCATCCACCGCGAGGCCTCGCGCATCGGTGCGGCTTCGAGACGGCAGGGACGCCATTGCGCCTCCCTGCCCTGTGAGATGAGTCCCGCGCGTTGCAGGACCTTCAGGTGCTTGGTCACCGCCGGCAGGCTCATCTCGAACGGCTCGGCCAGCTCCGTGACGGATTTTTCCCCGGAAATCAGCTGCGCAAGGATCGCGCGCCGCGTCGGATCGGCAAGCGCGGCGAACGTGGTGCTCAGCGAATCGGCGGGCATGTGAAACCCATCAGTTAATTAACCTATCGGTAAACTACAACGCGGCCCGCCCTTCCGTCAATCGCGGCGGAACAGATCGGGCGCTCGAAGCATTCGTCATCGGTGGAATTGCAACCTTTGGCGAATCACTGGTGGATTACGGGCCAACTAGATTGGCGTTGGGGGATTTATGAAGCATGGGATGCTCGCGGCCATTCTCGTTTTTCTGGCCGCACCGCCCGCGGCGCTGGCGGGCGAACCGGACAGACCGGGTAACGATTCGGCGACTCATCACTCGAAGCTGCTGCGTGAAGGGCGCGACGCGTTCCGCTTCGCGACGTTCGGGGACGAGGCATTCTGGGGCGACGGACTCGGACTACACCTCGCGATCGCGGGCGCCGATCACGGCGGCGTCGGACCCGGCGTGTCGCCCAGGACCGCACTCGAGGTGGGCCTCAAGGTCGACGTCGAGGCGCTGCCGCGCTCGCTGCAACGCGCGGCTGCGCGTGGCCAGGTCGACCTCGACGACCCGGCCACGACACTCGAACTACTCAGGCTCGACGCCGTGGTCGGAGTCACGGGATTCTTCGACGGCGAAGGAAACATCACCTCGATGGGTATCCAGTGCGCGTTGTGTCACTCGACCGTCGACGATTCGTTCACGAAAGGCATCGGCCGGCGGCTCGATGGCTGGGCCAACCGCGACCTGAACGTGGGTGCGATCGTGGCACTCGCGCCGCGGCTCGATCCTTTCTCGGAAGTGCTCGGTGTCGACGTCGACACGGTGCGCGCGGTGCTCAACTCCTGGGGTCCGGGACGCTTCGACGCGTTGCTGATCCTCGACGGCAAGGCGTTTCGTCCCGATGGCACATCCGCGTCGGTGCTGATCCCGCCGGCGTTCGGGCTCGCGGGCGTCAATCTGCACACGTCGACCGGTTGGGGCAGCGTTCCGTACTGGAACGCGTTCGTCGCCAACCTCGAAATGCATGGGCAGGGTACGTTCTTCGATTCGCGGCTCGCCGACGAGGAGAAGTTTCCGGTGGCCGCGCGCAACGGTTTCGACGACGTGCGCGCCGAGGAGGACCTGATCACGCCACTGCTCCCCGCGCTGCAGCTGTATCAGCTCTCGTTGCGCGCCCCACCCGCGCCGCGCCGCAGCTACGACCGCGACGCGGCCCGGCGCGGAGGGGAATTGTTCAACGGCAAGGCGGATTGCGGACGCTGTCACGTGCCGCCGCTCTACACCGAGCCGGGCTGGAACATGCATTCGGCCGAGGAGATCGGCATCGACGATTTCCAGGCGATGCGCTCGCCCGACGAGGCTTATCGAACAGCGCCGCTCAAGGGCCTGTGGACTCACGGCAAGGGCGGCTACTACCACGACGGCCGCTTCCCGACGCTCACCGCGGTCATCGATCACTACGACTCGCATTTCTCGCTGGGTCTTTCCGCCGGCGAGAAACGCGATCTCGAGCAATTCCTGAAGTCGTTGTGAAGAAGATGGTGCCTGGCACGGAAAACCCGGGAGAAGCGGCGAAATCGCTCAGCCTGTAGCGGGCGTCGACTCCGCCTCTCCCGGGATTTCCGTGCCAGGCACCGTCTTCGCTTGCGAGGTGACGCTC
>JAEZCR010000050.1 GCA_023433465.1 Pseudomonadota bacterium
GCATCGCGCCGCGAATGCGGATGCCGGCGTAGGTCTCGAAACTCGCCCCACGTCCGGTCGAATAGTTGGAGGCGGCCTCCAGCAGGCCGAGCATCCCGGCCTGGATCAGATCGTCCACCTCGACCGAAGCCGGCAGGCGGCCCGCGAGGTGATAAGCAATGCGTTTCACCAATTCGGCATGGCGCATCACCAGCTGCTCGGTTTCCCGGGCGCCGGCGCGCTGGCTGTAGGCGCTCACTCCGCTCATCGAACCACCTCGAGGCGCACCGACGGACGCCGTATCAGTCGCTCGACGAAGAACTCCACGTTGCCCCGGGGCCCTTCGGCTACTGGCCACATATCGGCCCGCAGCGCGAGCGTCTTGAGCGCCATGCTGGCCGGACACGATGGATAGGCCGTCACAACGGGACGCTGTTCACGAATCGCGCGACGCAGGAACGCGTCCTCGGGAATCTCGCCGACATAATCCAGCTCGACTTCGAGGAAACGCATCGCGACGCGCTCGAATCTCTGGAACAGGGACTGACCTAGTCCCTTCCCGCGCGACTGGTTCACGACCACGCGGAAATTCTTCACGCCGTGATCGCGGCTCAGGATCTTGATCAGCGCGTAGGCGTCGGTCAGCGAGGCCGGCTCATCGCACAACACGACCAGCACCTGCTGCGACGCCTGCGAGAACTGCAGCACCGAGCCGGAGATACCGGCGGCGGTGTCCACCACGAGTGTGTCGAGCCGGGTCGCCAGGTCGCCGAACGCGCGCACCAGCCCGAGGTGGGTCATCGTGTCGAGCTCCGCGAGCTGCGCGATGCCGGAGGCGGCGGGCACGATCTTGAATCCTTGCGGCGCGTCGATGATCACTTCCTCGAGCGTGCAATTGCCGGCCAACACGTCCGCGAGCGTGAGTCTCGGGGTAAGACCGAGGAACACATCCACATTGGCGAGACCCAGGTCTCCATCGAGCAGCATGACCTGCTTGCCGCGCGAGGCCAGCGAGGCCGCGAGGTTCACCGCGACGGTGGTCTTGCCGACCCCGCCCTTGCCGCCGGTGACCGCGATCACCTGCACCGGATGGTGGTTCACGGGCAGAGGCTTATTGCTTCCGGCCATTCGCGGAAATCCTTCGTTGCATGACTTCGTCGTCCGCCGTCGCGCCGTTGTGGCTCGCGATCTCGACCGCGCGGCTCACGAGTCCGTGCGCGCGCGCCGGCTCCAGGTCCTCGGGAACGCGCTGGCCGTCGCTGATGTACGCGGCCGCGAGCTTGTGGCGCACCAGCGCCGAAATGATGCCGCCGAGGCTCACCGCCTCGTCGACCTTCGTGATGACACAGGCCGTGGGTTTCGCGAGCGCGAAGCGCTGCACCACTTCATCGATCGCGCCTGTCTGGGTGCTCGCCGGCAACACGAGCGAGGTCTCGACGCTGGCCTGCATGTTCTGCAGCAGCCTGAGCTGACGGGCGAGCTCGGGATCGCGCGGGCTCGCACCGGCGGTGTCGATCATCACGAACTTGCAGTGACGCAGCTCGTAGAGCAGTTCGGGCAGCTCGCTGATGTCGAACGCGTTGTGCGTCGTGACGCCGAGCAGTCGTCCGAGCGTGTGCATCTGTTCGTGTGCGCCGATGCGCACCGAATCGGCGGAAATCATCGCGACCTTGCGCGGACCATGGCGCAGCACCCAGCGCGCCGCGAGCTTCGCGAGCAGCGTCGTCTTGCCGGCGCCCGCGGGTCCCGCGAACGCCACGACGCCGCCTTGCTCCAGCCAGCGGTCGCCGGTGGTTTGAATCGTGCGCGCGATCGTCGCGAGCGCGAAGCGGCGCGCCGCCGCGAAGCTCAGCTCCGCCGGGATCTTGCGCACCAGTGAATTCGCGAGGTCCTGCGTGATGCCGAGCTGCGCGAGCTCCTTGAGCATCGCGGCCTGGATCGGCGAGCGACGCGAGAGATCGTTCCATGCGAGCGTCGCGAGCTGGGCTTCCAGCATGCGGCGCATGTTCTTCATTTCGTCCGCGAGCACTTCGGGGCTGGCGCCGGCGGTGTGCGGCAGCGGAGCCGGCGCGGCGGCAACCGGCGCGGGCGCGATCTGTTCGGAAATCTGCGATGAGGCGCGGCGATTGCGCGCGCCCTCGGCGCCGCGAAGGTCCGGCACGAGGGACTCGCTCTGCGCGCGCGGCGAATCGAGACGCTGCAGGGCTTCCGAGTGCGCGCCGTGCACGCGAGGTGCGGCGACTTGCGGCGCGGCCTCGACCGCGCGCGCGACTTCGAAATCCATCGCGGCCACGACTTCCACGTCACTGCCGACCCGGCCCGACGAGAGGATCACCGCGTCCGGACCGAGCGCTTCGCGCACCTGGGCGAGCGCCGAGCGCATGTCTTTCGCGATGTATCTCTGAATCTTCATATGTCAGATCCTTCGTTCGATCACCGGCTGCCCACCGCGGTGACCATTCGCACTTTCCGGTTGTCAGGCAGCTCGTTCCAGGCCAGCACGTGCAGTCCCGGGACACTCACGCGGAAGAACCGCGCCAGTGCCGCGCGCAGTGCCGGAGGCGTCAGCAACACCGCCGGTTCACCGCCACGTTCTTGACGCTGCGCGGCCTCCTGTAGTCCTCGTTGCAAACGGTCTGCCAGCCCGGGCTCGAGGCCAGGACTTGCCGCCGGATTTGCGAGCCCGTTCGTGAGCAGGCGCTCCAGTTCCGGTTCGAGGGTGATGACGGGCAGTTCTTCGGCGAGGCCGACGATGTCCTGGACGATCTGGCGACCCAGGGCAACCCTGACCTGCGCGATCAGCGCCTGCGTGTCCTGCGTGCGCGGACCCGCCTCCGCCAGCGCTTCGACGATCGCGCGGACGTTGCGGATCGGTACACGTTCGGCCAGCAGGCCCTGCATGACGCGCACGACGGTCGCGAGCGGCAGCACCTTGGGCACCAGTTCCTCGACGAGCTTCGGCGAGGTCTTCGAAAGAGTCTTCAGCAACTGTTCGGCCTCTTCGTGACCGAACAATTCGTGCGCATGCGTCTGGATCAGGTGCGAAAGATGCGTCGCGATGACCGTCGCCGCGTCGACCACCGTGTAACCGAGCGACTGCGCGTGCTCGCGCAGCGAGGGCTCTATCCACACGGCTTCCATGCCGAATGCGGGATCGCGCGTCGGCAGGCCGTTGATGGGGCCGAACACCCGGCCGGGGTTGATCGCGAGCTCGCGGTCCGGATGAACGACGTTCTCCCCGATGGCCACGCCCGCGAGCCTGATGCGGTATGCGTTGGGGCCCAATTCGAGGTTGTCGCGGATGTGCACCGGCTGCACGAGAAAACCGAGTTCCTGCGTGAGCTTGCGGCGGATGCCGCGGATGCGGGCCAGCAGGTCGCCACCCTTGGTTCTATCCACCAGCGGAACCAGTCGATAGCCGACCTCGAGGCCCACGACGTCGACGGGTCGCACGTCCTCCCAGGACAGCTCCTGGTTTTCCGGCGCGGGCGCCGCAACCGGTTCCGGCGGAGGCGCCTCCTCGACGGCCGCGAGCGCCTTGCGCTTCTGCGTGATGTGCCACGCGGCCCACCCGCAGAGGCCCGCGATCGACAGGAACACGAGATTCGGCATGCCCGGAATCAGGCCCATGACGCCGAGCACGCCGGCCGCGACGCCGAGCGCCTTCGGCTGGCCGAACAGTTGTTTGCCGAGCTCCTGGCCGACGTCCTGCTCACGCGAAATGCGGGTGACGATGATGGCCACCGCGACCGACAGCAGCAGCCCGGGAATCTGCGCGACCAGGCCGTCGCCGATGGTCAGCAATGCATAGCTGCGCGCGGCATCGCCCACCGGCAGGTCGTGCATCATCGTGCCGATCAGCAGCCCGCCGACGATGTTGATCACCAGGATCAGGATGCCGGCGATCGCGTCGCCGCGGATGAACTTGCTCGCGCCGTCCATCGAGCCGTAGAAATCGGATTCGGCGCGCACTTCGGCGCGACGATCGCGCGCCTGCTCCTGCGTGAGGATGCCCGCGTTGAGGTCGGCGTCGATCGCCATCTGCTTGCCGGGCATAGCGTCCAACGCAAACCGCGCGGAAACTTCCGAGACGCGGCCGGCGCCCTTCGTCACGACGACGAAGTTGATGATCGTGAGGATGACGAACACCACCGCGCCGACGGCGTAATTGCCGCCGATCACGAACTCGCCGAACGCCGCGATGACCTTGCCTGCGGCGTGCGTGCCTTCGTGACCGTGCATGAGCACCACGCGCGTCGAGGCGACGTTGAGCGCGAGGCGCAGGATGGTCACGAGCAGCAGCACGGTCGGGAAGATCGCGAATTCGAGCGGACGCGCGACCTGGAACACCGCCATCACGATGATCAGCGACAGCGCGATGTTGAACGTGAACAACACGTCCAGCATGAAGGGCGGCAACGGCAGGATCATCATCGCGAGGATTGCGATGAGACCGATCGGCACGCCGATGCCGACGCGCATCAATGCGCTGAGTCCGGAGCCTGCGTTGTCGTTGGCGATGGCCATGGGTTACTGGATGGTCGGTGGCGGCGGCGGCGTGACACCACGCTCGCGCGCGGCACGCAACTGGAATACGTAGGTGAGAACCTGCGCGACGGCGACGTAGAGCGCGGCCGGCACTTCGCGGCCGATGTCGACGCTCTTGTGGAGCGCGCGCGCGAGCGGCGGCGCCTCGACGATCGCCACGTCGTTCTCGGTGGCGATCTCGCGGATCTTGAGCGCGAGCAGATCGGTGCCCTTCGCGACCACGATGGGCGCGCGCATCTTCGATTCGTCGTAACGCAGCGCGACGGCGAAGTGCGTCGGGTTGGTCACGACGACGTCCGCGGTCGGCACTTCCTGCAGCATGCGGCCACGCGCCAGCGCGCGTTGCGCCTCGCGGATGCGGCCGCGCGTTTCGGGCGAGCCTTCGCTCTCCTTGTATTCCTGGCGCACTTCCTCGCGCGTCATCTTCAGATCCTTCGCGTGCTGCCAGAGCTGGAACGGCACGTCGGCCGCCGCGATGATCGCGAGACCGCAGACCAGCACGAGCAGCGAATACGCGGCGAGCGATCCCGCGTGCCCGATCGCGGCGTAGACCGGCTCCGACGACAAGCTCATGAGTTCGGGCCCCAGGCCTTCGAGCAGCACCCAGGCGATGATCCCGACGACGCAGACCTTGGCGATGCCCTTGCACAGTTCGACCAGGCCCCGCGCCGAGAACATGCGGCCGAAACCCTTCGCCGGGCTGAGCCGCGCGAACTGCGGCACGAGCGCCTGGCCCGAGAGATTCCAGCCGCCGATCGCGAGCGGCGCCGCGAGCGCGGCGATGAAGGTCGCGCCGAGGATCGGCATGATCATCCACAACGCGCGCGAGCCTGCGTTCATCATGGCCGGCCAGATCGCGTCCGCGGACATGGCCTGCGCCGGCGACAGGCTCAGGGCGTCGTGCATGAAATCGGCGAACTGGCCTGTGGCCATGCGTCCGAGCGAGTAGATAGCCGCCGCGGCCGCGATGCACACCGCGGCCATGGAGAGCTCGGATGAGCGCGGCACCTGGCCTTTCTTGCGCGCCTCCTCGAGGCGCTTCGGTGTCGCTCGTTCTGTGCGTTCCTGATCGTTCTCGGCCATGGCGTCAGCCCCCGCTCACCGCGCGCAGGAAGTCGAAACCCTGCGCGAGCAGCCGTGTGACGCCCTCCACCAGCGGACCGATGCCCGCCAGCACGATGAGCAGACCGATGACGAGAGAGAACGGAAAACCGACCGCGAACAGGTTCAGGGCCGGCGCGGCGCGGCTGACCACGCCGAACGCGAGATTCACGATGAGCAGCGCGGTGATGCCGGGCAACGCGATGGAGATGGCGCCCGCGAAGAGCTGGCCGCCCCAGAGCACCAGCGACCACAGCCCTTCCCGGCCGAAGCCGGAAGTGCCGATGGGCATCGTGTCGAAGCCGCTGACCAGGACGTCGAGCAGCGCGAGATGACCGTCCAGGGCGAGGAACACCAGCGTCGCGAGAATGATGTAGAGCTGGCCCAGCGCGGCGGTGCTGCTGCCGCGCAGCGGGTCCACGTTGAACGCGAACGACAGGCCCATGCTGTTCGCGAGCAGCTGGCCGGCGAGACCCAGCGAGTCGAACACGATCTGCAGCGCGAAGCCGAGCGCGACGCCGATCAGGATCTGCTGCGCCACGACGACGATGCCCTGCGCGGAAAACGGCGTGATGCCGGTGGCCGGCATCAGCGGTACCACCAGCGCGGTCAACGCCACGGCCAGCAGGATGCGGGTCCGCGCGGGTACGAAGCGCGCGCCGAACATCGGCGCGACCATGAGGCAGGCGCCGATGCGCGCGAACGGGAAGAACGCGTTCGCGACCCACCCTTCGAGCTGACCGGTTGTGAGGGCGATAGGCACGTCGCTATCCGATCATCCCGGGGATGTTCGTGATCAGGTTGCGCGTGTACTCGACCAGCGTGCGCAACATCCAGGGCCCGGTGATCGCGAGCACCGCGGCCATGGCCAGTAGTTTGGGAATGAACGACAGCGTCATCTCGTTGATCTGCGTCGCGGCCTGGAAGATGCCGACGATGAGACCGACCGCGAGCGCGGTCAGCAGCAGCGGCGCGGCCAGGGTGACGGTCAGTTCGAGCGCCTGGCGGCCGACGGTGACGACGGTTTCGGGAGTCATGCGGTGCCCTATCTGACCCTTATCTGAAGAAACTCTGGGCGAGCGTGCCCATGACCAGCGCCCAGCCGTCGACCAGCACGAACAACATGATCTTGAACGGCAACGAGATCAGCACCGGGGACAACATCATCATGCCCATCGACATGAGCACGCTTGCGACCACGAGATCGATGATCACGAACGGAATGAACAGCAGGAAGCCGATCTGGAAGGCGGTCTTGAGTTCGCTGGTGACGAAGGCCGGCACGAGGATGTTGAGCGGCACGTCCTCGGGCTTCTCGAATCCCTTGCCGCCCGAGATGCGCACGAACGTGGCGATGTCCGACTCGCGCGTCTGCTCGAGCATGAACGACTTGAGCGGCACCACGGCGCGCTCGAGCGCGACCGTCGTTTCGATGGTGCCGGCGAGATACGGCTGCGCGGCTTCCGTGTTGATCTTCTCGATCACCGGGGCCATCACGAACAGCGTGAGGAACAATGCGAGGCCGACGAGCACCTGGTTGGGCGGCGTCTGGCCGGCGCCGAGCGCCTGGCGCAGGATCGCGAGCACGATGACGATGCGCGTGAACGCCGTCATCATGAGCATGATGGCGGGCAGCAGCGTCAACACCGTCATCAGGATCAGGACCTGCAGCGTCAGCGAGTACGTCTGACCACCGCCAGGGTTGGTCGTGACGGTGACGGCTGGCAGCGTACCTCCGCCAGTGGCCGCGGCTTCCGCGATCATCGGCAGGAACGCGAGCAGCGGCAGCAGGAACCTGGCGAGCACGCGGACCTTCATTGCCCGGCCTCGCGCTTGCCGAGACTCTTCATCAGGAGGTCGCGGAAGTTGGGCACGGTGGGCGCATGTACGTCGGGCGCCGGCGGCGCGGCGGTGTTGGCTCCGATCGGGAAGACGTGAAGAGGACGAACGTTGCCCGCCGCAACGCCGACCAGGATGTCCGTATCACCCACGCGTACGAGCACGAGGCGCTCCTTTGGACCTACCACTCGATCACTCAGCAGTTGGATTCGATCGTGCCCTCCAACACCGATCCGGCGCATGCGACGAGTCAGCCAGCCGAGCAGCACGATGACGCCGAGCACCAGCAGCAGCGCGAAGGTGACTTCGAGCGTGCCGCCCGCGGCGCCGCCATGCGCCGCCGCGTTCGGTGCGGCGAAGAGCGTGGGATCCGACATCTACTTGAGCTTGCGGATGCGTTCGGCCGGGCTCACGACGTCCGTGATGCGGATGCCGAACTTCTCGTTGACGACGACCACTTCGCCATGCGCGACGAGCGTACCGTTGACGAACACGTCGAGCGGCTCACCGGCGGCGCGGTCGAGTTCGACCACCGAGCCCTGGTTGAGCTGCAGCAGGTTGCGGATCGGGATACGGGTGCGGCCGACTTCCATCGACAATGTGACGGGCACGTCGAGGATGACCTCGAGGTTGACGTCGTGGGCTTCGCCCTCGGCGTTCTGCGCGACCGCTTCTGACTTGGCATTCATGGGAATTCCTCTAGCTATTTCGGTTCAGCAGCGCGGCGTCCATGACGTGCGTGCCGGGACGGCGGATGCGCTGTTCGTAACGGACGCACTGCTGGCCGCGCGAGACGCCGAAGGCGCCGCGGAACAGCGGCACGCCCTCGGCGGACACGGTGGCCTTGCCGGAGAAGTCGCAGGGCAATACGTCGCCGGGTTGCATGCGCACGAGCTGCTGCAGTGAGATCGTTCCGCCGCCGAGCACGGTGGTGAGTTCGACTTCCGCGTCCTGCAGGCAGTCCTTGAGCGAGGCGAGCCAGCGTTCGTCCTGTTCGGCCCGATCGGATTGCACGCCGGAGTCGAGCACTTCGCGCAGCGGCTCGATCATCGAGTACGGCATCACGATGTGCATCGCGCCGCCGCCGCCTTCGAGCTCGATCTGGAACGGGCAGATCACGACCACTTCCGAGGGCGTCACGATGCTCGCGAAGTTCGGGTTGATCTCGGAGTTGAGATATTCGACATCGATGTTCGCGATCGGCGTCCAGGCTTCCTTCATGTCCGCGAAGGCGCTGCGCAGCAGCATGTGCACGACGCGCATCTCGGTCGGCGTGAACTCGCGGCCTTCGATCTTGGCGTGACGGCCGACGCCGCCGAAGAAGTTGTCGACGATCGCGAACACGAGCTTGGGATCGAGCACGAACAGCGCCGTGCCGCGCAGCGGATTGATCTTGACGAGGTTGAGGTTGATGGGCAGCACCAGCGAGTGGGTGTACTCGCTGAACTTCTTCATCGTGACCTGCCCCACCGCGAGCTCCACGGTCTTGCGCAGCAGGTTGTAGAGGCTGACGCGCAGCTGGCGCGCGAATCGCTCGTTGACCATCTCGAGCGTCGGCATGCGGCCGCGCACGATGCGCATCTCGCTGCTGAAGTCGTAGACACGGGTTTCGCCCGGCGCCGTGACGGGCTCGGTGCTTACCGCGCCGGCATCGACGCCGTTCAGCAGCGCGTCGATTTCATCCTGGTTGAGGACTTCCTGGTTGCTCATGGCGCGCCCCTCACTGCATCACGAACGAGGTGAAATACAGCGCTTCGACTTTCTTCGGATCGCCCTTCATCTCGGCCACGATGGCGCGCACGGCGTCGAGGCAACGCGTGCGCAACGCTTCCTTGCCTTCGGCGCTCGCGACCGTCTCATAGGTCTGGTTGCTGAGGATCATCAACAGGTCGTTGCGGACGCGCGGATCGTTGTCCTTGATCAGCGTCTCGATGGCCGGATCGCGGGTCATGACACCGACGGCGACCTGCAGGAATCGAACTACCGAGTCCGACTCGAAATTCACGACGAACGGCGGATCCACGCTCACATAACGCGGCGGCGGCAACGGCTTGGTCTCGGCCTTCGCGGGACCCGTGCCGCCGAACATGAACCACGCGGCGGCGCCACCGCCACCCAGCAACAGCACGAGCACGAGAGTGATCAGGAGGCCCTTGCCGCCTTTCTTCTTGCCGCTCTCGTCTTCCGCGCCTTCAATCTGCTCGTCTTCGTTCGCCATGCACGTTTTCCTGTCGTCCGGTACAGGGTCTGGTGCAACGTGCGTGCCACGCATGAAGCGTGAACGGCATCACGGGATATGGGCTGGCGGCGACGGAAATCTGACGCGGAGGCGCACAAACCTAGGCGTAGAGGTCCAGGAGGCCGTTCAGGTGACGAACCGTCACGGACTCGGCATCACCCACCGTATCGATGCCCGGCCTCGGTACGCCGGCGGTTCGCGGCTGATCCTTCTGGGTGAAACCCTGAGACACGCTCGCGTCGAGCAGGTTGAAACCCTGCGCCGCGAGCATTTCCCGCAACTTCGGCAGCGAGGCTTCGATCAACGCCCGGGTATCCGCATTCGCCGCGCCGAACTGGATGGTCGCCTGCGAATCGCGCACGGTGACGTTGACGTCGACCGGGCCGAGATCGACAGGGGTCAGTTGAATCGAGGCCTGCGATTCCCGCGCACGCACCAGCAGCGAAACACGGGTGCCGAATTCCTCGGCCCAGCGCGGATCGCGCACGTGGGTGGTGACCGTCTGCTCGGCGGCCCCCGCGCGTGGCGCCGAGCTCGCAAGCTCGCCCCCGCGCGCGGCGAGGGATGTATTCGTTTCCGGCGCGGCCTCCGATTCACCCGCCGTGCCGCTTTCATTCCCGATCAATCCGGCAAGCACCGCGGCGGGGGGGGGGGGGGGGGGGGGGGGGGGGGGGGG